>CACZON010000240.1 GCA_902782805.1 Oscillospiraceae bacterium | reverse complement strand
GTATTGCTGCGAAAAGGAACTGAATCCTTCCGTATACATACAGGGCTTTCCGTCAATGCCGAAGCAGGAACACAGTTCACAGCGCCCCTGTGAATTGTATTGGAACGTCTTTCTGGCGACGCCGTCCGCACCGGCGCAGAGTTTCCGGTTCGTTCCGAAATAAGAGCATTGAGAGACGTGGCCTTCTTCGTTGTATTCCCAAGCCTGAGCGGCGAAGCCTTTTGCGTTGAGCATTGCGTTGCCTTCGGCGTCGTAATAGTTTTCGCGCAGGATTCGTCCCGTTCGGTCGGATTCGTATTCGATCGAAGCAAAGCCGTCCGGCAGGACGACCGGTTTTCCGTCGGGACCGTAGAAATCCGAGCGTGTCATGTTGCCCCAGATATCGTAGGTGCAGGAGGCGGAAGAATAACCGTCGGTATTGATTGCCGGCTCTCCGTTGACGCCGTAAAATTTTGAAGCCGTCCGGTTTCCCTGCGCGTCGTATTCGAGCGCGTAGACGCTGTACCCGCCCGATTGTCGCACCGGTTTTCCGGCGACGTCATAGTATCGGGTTTCGATCGGATTATGACGGCCGTCATAGGTGATTTTCGCCGAGGCGAAACCGCGGCTGTTGCGGATCGGGTTTCCCTCGATATTCAGATAGGTATATCCCTCGACCTCGTCTTTTTCGTTGTAGGAAAAAGAAATCCCGCAGACACCGTTGCTCATTCCGAGGATTTCGTAATCCTCCGAAAAACGCGCGCTGCCGCGTTCTCCGGTATACGTGAGATACCAGATCCGTTTCGCGCGCCCTTTTTCATCGCGTTCATAGCGCATCCCGCCGAGCCCGTCCGGATCCGCGGCGGCATTGTTGTAGGCGGGATTGCTGACGTAGCGCAGTTCGGAGACGAATCCGTTTTCGTCGTAATCGATCAAATAGCGCGAAACGTTTTCGAGCAGCGCGCTGCTGCTGTCGTCGCTTTCAAGCGGATTGCTGACCCGCAGGAAGGTGCTGCCGATGTAGGAATCCTTCTGCTCGTACTGAAGGTCCACGGTCTGAAGATTGGAATACTTCATAACCATCACGAGATTGCCGGACGTATTGTACCAGGTGACTTTATCGAGCTCGTCCTTTTCCGAGTATTCGTAGGTGGCGCGGATCGGCCGGTCGTGGTCGTCCGTGCCGCTGTGGGTATCGAGCTGACAGTGGGAGTTTTCATAGCGCAGCTCGCGGACCTTTCTCCGGCTCGATACGATCGCGTAATGATTGGCGGTATGCAGGATCTCTTCTTCGCTCAGTTCGCCGATCCCCTCCGGGATGCCGCTGCGTTCCGCGTAATCGAGATAGTAAGCCGTTTTCGGCGCGAAATAATCCCAGCAGAAATAGCCGCCTGCGGCCGCGCCGGCGATAAATGCCGCGCTTGCGAGGGAGGCGATCAGGGCTTTTTTTCTGCGCCGGCGGGTATCGTCGCTTTCGATTTCCTCAAGCTTGAGTCCGTGCATATAGGCGATGACCTTCAGAAAGGCGTTTCGCTTTCCGGAGTCGTGGATATTCGCGCCGAGGATCGTCTGCCGTTTGCAGAGCTCTGAAAGCCGCAGGGGGAAGCATTCCTCTTCGGGCCGCGGAGCGTTGTCAACGATAAACGGAATGATGCGCGAGGGATCGCCGCCGCCGTCGAGGAAATACTGGATCTCATCGTCGAGATACTGCGACTTTTCGCGCGCGGACCGCGAACAGATCACGATCAGATATTTTGAAGCCTGAACCTCTTCGCGCAGCCCTTGATCCAGCAGCCCGGGCGTCAGATTGGTTTTATCGAGAAAGACGGAGGAAAAGCGCAGCGGAAGCTCCCGGTGGTTGCGGTGGGTCCGCTGGGGAAGCCGATAGGATTGCAGGCGGCGCTTGAGCCACGACGCCCAGCGGGAATCCGTCCGGCGGTAGCTGATGAAGGCAAAATACGTATAGCCGGATTCCTTAAGCATCCGGTTGCCGGCACTTTGAGAGCGATTCATAAAATCCTCCTTGAGCTAACGTAAAAACAGATTTGCCGTCTCGGTCGGTAACGAAGACGGCAAAATACGATTTCAGATGATTTCCTCGCCGAGGCGAAGGATCTCCCAGCTGTAGTCATCCTTCCTCTGATCTTCGGGAGAGAGACGGTCGAAGGGAAGCAGAAGCGGATGGAGCCGCCGGGCGTTGTCGCGCTCGGGGGCGTACTGCCAGCCGTTGAGGAGATGGAAGCGCTGCCAGCGGGCGTGTTCGATCCGGCGGAAACGCTCCCGATCCTGCTCGTCCGCGTTCAGAAAACGCTTCCACGCCCGGTCGAAGGATTCCTTTGAGGCGCTTTGTTCTCCGAGGAGATACAGCTTGACGTTGAGGTGATCCGCGGCGGCGAGATTGGAGCGGCGTGTAAAATCGCTCAGCTCCCGCCAATCCGGCGCGCCGGGGTTCGAGCGGCGGTATTGCGCGTTGATCGCGATCGCCCGGCGGTTGAGCGCTTCATTCATGACGAGCTCCGGCGTATAAAGCTCGTCGACGGAACCGAAGCACCGGGCGCCTTCAAACGGGACGGAAAGCCGCGCAAAGACGGCGGCGCAGGTCGGATAATAGCGCCGGAGTATTCCGAGATTCCGGCGGTTTTCGTCCTCGTCGTCGCAGCAGAAAATGATCCGGTCCGCTTCCATAAGCAGCGCGGGATCGTCGTTCCAGTGCTCCAAAACGGTGAGCGTATCGACCCCGCCGCAGGCAGGATCGACTTCGAGCGCTTTGCCGAGCAGCGGATGACTGCGGAAAAATCCGGAATAATCGCCCGCGGCGGTATAGCTGATCTGCTGCGCGGGATCGATGACCCCGAGCAGCAGCCCCTGTTCCAGAAGCGCCTGCGCCCATTTTCCGTCGCCGACGATCAGGACCTTTTCGCGCGGGGTGAGGATCGGGTGGGAATTCCAATAGAGTCTTGCACCCAGCTGCGCGGGATCGAACTGCCGGCGGTTTTCCGGGAGGCGATCGGGGAACACGGCGCTTTGGCAATAGACGCGGGCGGGGAGATGCTCAAACCGCATCGCGAGCCGTTCATTTTCCGTATCGTTTTCGCCGATGCAGTAAAGGCAGAAATCGCCGTCTTTTTTCCGGCGGCAGATCTCTTCGGCGCCAAGCGGGACCGCCTTGCCCGGCGCGCAGCTGCCCTGCGCGTTCGCAAAGAGCAGGATCCTCCCCGGCTGTTCGGCGTCGAGCGCCCTGGCGAGGGCTTCGCTCGCCTCGTTCTTTTCGGAGAATACGTACCAGGTCTTTCCCTGAAGCAGGGAGAGACACAGCAGCTGGAAGGCGCGGCCGCGCAGGAACGATGCGAGCATTCCGATCAGAACGCCGAGCAGGCCGAGCGTTATCAGCTGGAAGACCGCGCCGATGATGCGACCCGCTGCGGTGATCGGATAGAGATCGCCGTAGCCGACCGTCGTTATGGTGGTGAGAAGATACCAGAGCGCCGTCGGAACCGATACGATGGTCGCGTCGGGCGCGGAGGATTCCGAGAGGATCAGCAGGAACACGAGCAAACCGAGCAGGATCAGGATCCCTGCCGCGAGGAAACGCTTTCGACGCATCTCAGTTTCCTCCTTCCGGATCCTGACGCAGCAATTCAAGAAGCATCAGAACGTTATCAAAGTCCATTCTGCGGTAGTCGGTATGGCCGCCGGTAATCTCGTTTTCACGCGCGGAAAGCGCATCGAGCGCTTCCCAGCCGATCAGGCAGGCATGAAGGCGTTTTTCGGAATCTTTGGCGATCCGCAGCGGTGTTTCACCGTTTTTCTTCTGTGTAAGATAGAGCGCCGCCCGCTCCTGCCAGACGTCGTCCGGCATCGGGCGGTAGCCCATCGCGTAATGGAACGCGCACCAGCGCAGATGCTCCGTCTGCGCGAGGTTTTCGATCACTTCGTCGGGCAGGCGGAAGTCCTTCTGCTTCGCTTCTTCGCGGTTTGTGCCTGCCGATCGCAGGAACGCATCAAGAAAATCCGCGCTTGCGCGGCAGCTCATGCGGCTGAAATAATCGCATCGGATCCAATGCTCGCGCGCGGTTCCGCCCCGGGCGCGATAGTAAGCGTAGTTGATCTGCATCGCAGCGGCGTCCATTCCGTCGCTGGAGAGAATTTCCGGGATCAGGGTCGATACGGTTTCGGCGCCGCCGAGGCTGTCTGCATTTTTACGGATCGAAGAAGCCCCGCACTGCAGGATCAGCGCGTGAATGCCGAGACTGTCGAACAGGCGGGAGAATTCCACGGCGATTTCGCCGGTTTCTTTCTCGCTGCCCGTACAGATAGCAACGTAATTGAGCGCCGGACCGGTTTTCTGGATCTGTTCGTAGAGCTCAATGCTGCGCGCGTCGGAATCGATAAACGTCAGGTCGAACTGTTCGCGCAGGGCGGGATAGCGGCTGAAAAAGCTGCCCGCCTGCTGGGCGTGGCCTTTGGAGACAATTGTGCAGTGGAAACGGCTCCCGGTAAACTGGCCGTTCATGACGAGCGCGCGCAGGACGGCCTGACCGGTCTTTCCGAAGCCGACAATCAGCGCTTCAAAATTTTCCTCCGCTTTTCCGCGGCCGTCGAAACGCATGGTATCGCAGGGCTGGAAGGCGGCGATCATCAGCCGTGCGAGAAGCTCCTCGCGCTCGTAGGCAAGAACGCTGCCGTAGCCGTAGTGGTCTTCCGAGGCTTGGAACCCGGCGGAAATCGTTTCATCCGGCAGAATGAGCGAAAGACTCGTCTGCTGGGGCGAGATGCCGGACTGCTCAAGCGAGGTGAGCAGAGATTGGGCATAGCGGAGGTTGGCGGCGGGATCGGAATCGAGGCAGTAGACCGAAAGATGGCGCTTTCCGCTGCTAAAACCGATATGGCGCAGGAAATCGGCGGTGCCGCCTTTTGCGTCGTTGTCGCCCAGCATCAGGCTGCCCATATGGAGAATTTTTGAATCAAACGAAGCGCCGCTGCCGGGATCGACGAAAATGATTTTCGTATTCTTCGGCAGCTTCTGCGCAAAAGCGACCGTATCTTCGTTGACGCCGTAGATCAGGCTCAGATCGCCGCGCTTTGAAAGCAGCAGGTTCAGCGTACGGATCAGACGCGTTCCGATCGCAGCAACCACAGCGCTCGCGGTGCAGTAAAGCGCGAGGAGATGCGTCAGATAAAGACAAACCAGCATCGCCGGCGACTGAAACAGCGGGGCAGAGGAGATCGCACCGATCTCGTTTCGCCCGAGGAACATGCAAAAGACCGCGAACAGCGTTCGCGCAAAGGATTGGGGGATGCTTCCGTAGATCGTATAAAAGCCGTAGCCGTAAAAAAGCGTGCCGAATACGCCCGTGATCAGCAGCAGGACGCCGGAAATCCGCGTAATGAAGCGCGGCTGAAATCCCAGCGAGAGCAGCAGAACCAGGAACAGGAGTACCGCCGGAACGTATACGGCAATCAGGGAAAGGCTCATAAAGTCACCTCCGGAGATGCATCGGAATTTCTGCCTGTCAATACAGACATCCATCCATTTTTATTGTATCACAAAGAAGAAAAATGTACAGAGGAAGATTTTATCCGCACAACGGCGGCGGTTCATCGAGCTGTTCCGAGAGAAAGCTCAAAAACGCTTCCCGGACCGAACCGATTTCCCAGGAAAGAAGATCGTCGAACCGGTGCTTTTTCAGCAGACTGCGGATAAAGCGCGCGCCGAGATAATAGCCGGTATCCGGCTGACCTTCGAAGCGGACCCAATCGCCGAAAAAGCGCTGGGTTTCAAACGTCATCGTATCGAGCGCATCGGAAAAGCCCCTTGCGATCCGCGAAAGGTTTTCGGCGCACCAGGAGGCCCATTCTCTGCCCTGATGATAAAACCGAGGGTCGCCGAGGATCTCCTGCTCGAAGACCATCGCGATCCCCTCGGTAAAGAGCTGCCAGAGAAAACGGTCGGCGCCGCGCGGGAATTCCCGGTGCAGAACGCCGTACTGTGCCTGATAGAGATGTCCGAGCTCGTGGAGGATCAGCGCGTTCATGGAATCGGGATCACCCCAATGCAGCTCGAGAATTTTTTCGATCCCCAAAAGGACCGTCGGGCGGCCGCCGAGCTGCGTCGCCCATCCCGCTCCGCTGCACAGACCGAGATACAGAACGAGATCGGCGTCGACCGTTTTTCCGAAAACGCGCCGGATCTGATCTTCGAGCCGGCCGGTGATCCGACGGTAGGTTTCGGCGATTTCCCGGCATTCGGCGCCGTTTTCGAAGACCGCGCCGAGCACGGGAAGATAGTCTTTTTCAAAGGACAGCCCCGCCGCAAGACATTCCCTCAGATCCGCTTCGCAGAGCTGCGAGATCCCCGGCGTCCGGGCATCCGTATAGTCCCGCCACTTCGAAAGAGAGAAGCGTCCGTTTTCGTAACAGGCGGCGAGACGATCCGTAAGGTCGTAAGCGTTCATCATCGTTTCCTTTTTTACGATTTGCCGTTTAGTTCCAGCAGCGCGGTGTATTCGCGCAGATAGATCCCGCGCTTTTCTTCGTCCGTTTCGGCGTAATCGGCATGTTTCGAGAAGCACTCGAGTGCTTCTTTCAGAGAAATCCAGCGCGGTTTTTCGTCAAAAGACTGTTCAAGCGGGGTCAGATGCTGTTCGGTTCTGCCGATCGCTTCGCAGAGGTAGTAATAGCTTGCGTATTTCCAATCCTCATAGTATTCGTTGATCAAAAGCAGGCGTTTTCCGGGTTTTACGAGCACGCCCGTCTCCTCGGAAAGCTCGCGGACGCAGCATTCCTCCGGCGTCTCGTTCCCTTCGATCCCGCCGCCGGGAATCATCCATACGTCCGGCTTCTGCAGGTACGAAAGCAGGATGTTTCCTTCCTGCAGAACGATCCCGCGGCTTGCGATCCGTTCATGATTTGTAACGCCGGAGTAATTCCTGCCGTAAATGTTTACGACCTTTACGGCTTCGTCTTTATTGAGAAGACCGTCTTCCGGCATAAAGTCGCCGATTTCGCCGAGCAGCCGGCCGATGCTGTGGTATTTTCCCGAGTAGATCACGGGATCAAGCTTTGTAAGATCAACGTCGAAGGCGTTTCTGCATTCGATCCGTTCATCGATCTGAACGTTTCGGATCCGGCAGAAGAAGGTTTCGGAATCTCCCGTTTCCACCGATTTTTGCACTTCGCATTCGTAGACCCACCTGCTCGCGTCCAAAACGGGAACGTCCAGGACCGCACCGCGCGAAACCGGGCAGGGAAAGTCCTGCATTTTTCCGTCTTCCGCGTGATGCGTGCCGAAATAATCCGCCAGAGGGAGCAGATCGCGGCTGACCAGATTGACGCTCAGGATTCCCGTACGCCGAACATTCTGCTTCGTTCGTTTCCTGCCGAACATGCTCAGCACGATCAGATAATCGTCGTCCCGCTCGTTTGTAACGCTGACCCAGGTGATCGGCGCAAAATTGCAGGAACCGTCTTCATTGTTCGTACCGATCAGAAACAGCGGCTGCACGCACATGGAAAACACAGGTTTTACGGATTTTCGTTTGACCGGTTCTATGTTTTGCATGGTTGATCCTCCTTTGCAAAAACTATACTTCCGGTTGTATGAGGGATCTTTCCCACCAGAGCCGATCTTCCTCTGCGGACAGAAACGAAAAACCGCAGCGTTTGAGGACGTTCTGCGATTTTACGTTATCCCGGAGCGTATCGGCGCGGACGCTTCTGATCCCGAGGCTTTTCCCGAAGCGCAGAAACGCGCCCAGCGCCTCGGTCATATATCCGCAGCCGGTGTAGGCGGGATTGAGCCCGTAGCCGACTTCGGTCACGCCGCCGTGCGGGACGTATTTATAATCGATCGAGCCGATCACGTGACTGTTTTCTTTCAAAACGATCAGAAATTCCGTAAAAAAGATCGCGTGCTCCGGATCGTCCGCAATCTCCCGCTCGAGCTTTCGGAGAAACTCCGTGAGCAGATGATCAAGCTCTTCGCCGCGGTAGACGACGCCGAAGGTTTCCTCGAATTTTGCAAGATCGGTATTGAAAAGATGCAGATTCTCCGCGGTGTAGGGAAAGAGGACCAGCCGTTCGGTTTCGATTCGGCCGGTCATTTTTTCAGGATTCATAGGGACTCCTTTACCGGGCGCGGCCGTCTTCGCGGTCGAAGAAATATCCGAAGTTGAAGCGGATTTCGCGGCGCTGCACGTCGCGGTTCGTATAGCAGCAGGTATCAAAGCCGATCAGCTCGAACCCCTGGCTGCGGTAAAAGGCGATCGCACGCACGTTGCAGGACTGCGTCTCGAGGATGATCGCGCGGCGCTTATCGGCTTTCGCTTTTTCTTTTGCGAGGTTCATCAGACGCGTGCCGATGCCCCGGCGGTGCAGTTCGTCCGCAACCCAAAGCTCCGTTACGATCAGACGGTTGCTCCATTCTTCGGGGCAGACCTCAATGCAGGCGAGCAGCTTCTCTTCGCCGTTTTCCGTTGAGACGATCCCGAACGCTTCGGCGCCCTCCCAATGATCCTGATAGAGCCTGTCCGGAAAATCGTATTCCTCCGGCGTATGGGTCACCGGCGTCTCAAACGCTTTCTTTTTTAACTCAAAATGAAACGCGTCCGTTTCTTCAGAGCGCTCCAGATCAAAGTATTCTTCGGTGGTATAGCGCATCAGGATCGGCGTGCCTTTCCATTTTTCTTTCGGCAGCGGAATGATTTCGTATTCCATGAGAGCTCCTTCTTATTCGGCCGGCGCCGTTTTTCAGCGCCTGATTTTGCGAACCATCGAGTATTCGTTTAAAAGCGTACCGTCGCGCAGGCGGATCGCATCGGGCAGCATGCCCGTAATCCGGAAGCCCATTTTTTCGTAGAGCGCCCGCGCGCGGGTATTGCCCTCGATGAATTCGAGCTCGATCTGGATCAGATCGGGATTTCCCTCGGCAATGCGGATCAGTGTTTCGAACATTTTCGTTCCGATGCCCTGATTCCAGTATTCCTTGAGCAGCGCGATCGCAACGCTCGCGCGGTGTTTCGTTTTGAGATTGTTCGACCAGAAGATCTCGCAGTTGCCGGCGATCTTCCCCTCAACGAGGCAGACGAGCATTACCCGGTTGTCGGCGGCGTTTTGCATATCGATGTATTCTTTTTCCTTTTCGGCCGTATACTTACCGCATTCCTCCGGATAACGCAGGATAAATTCCGTCTCCCCGGCGGAACGGCGGAGATATTCGAGCAGTCCGGGAATATCTTCGTCCCGGCCGCAGCGAAGCCATGCGTTCCGGCCGTCTTTCAATGTAAAGGGGATTTCCTTAACAATCATTTTTTCTCCTCCTTGAGCCGGTATTCGTACAGAACGGCGTCGCCCGCTTTCCGAACGGCGCCGGATTTTTCATAGCACCGGCAGGCAGCGCGGTTTTGCCGATCGGTGATCAAAAACAGTTTCCGGCAGCCGATGCTCCGGGCGAAGCCGGCGATATATCGCATCAGATTCGTGCCGACGCCTCTGCGCTGATACTCCCGCACCACGTCGATCGCGTGAAGATAAAAATCGGTTTTGCCGTCCGGGCGCGGGAGCGTATACCCGAAGGCAAAACCGGCGGCTGAGTCGTTTTCTTTCGCGAGAAATCCGAACGCGTTCCCGTTTTGGAGGAACTGCGTCAGGGCGCTGCGTTCGTATCGCGTTTGTTCATCATCCCGGAAGGAATCCAGCAGAGGAAGATCGTCTGCCTGGAGGCGTTTGTATTCCATCGCGTTCTCCTTTCGCAGTGTTATCCCGCTTTTTCAGCAATCAGATCCGTCAGCGCACGGGGGAGCAGATCCTCCGGCTTCGCATGCGGATCCAGCCAATCGGAAAGATCCGCTTTCGGAAGGATCAGCGGCATGCGGTTATGGATCTTCCGCAGCGCTTCGCCCGGTTCGCGGGTCAGCACGGTAAAGACCGGAAATCCTTCTTCAAAGCGGTAGAGCCCGCAGAGCCAGGTCAGCGATTCGCCCTGCGGACGGATGGCGAATTTTTCGCCGGTCTTCGTTTTGCCGTCCGGCGTTTTGATGTGTTCCCACTCGAAATAACAGGAAGCGGGGATGATGCACCGCCGGGTTACCCAGGAAGACCGGAAGGTCGGTTTGCGCGCGGCGGATTCCGAGCGCGCGTTGATCAAAAGGGAACGCCCGGGGAGCTGAAAGCCCCATTTCATCGGGAAAACGCCGATCTCGCCGGAACGGTTCGGCGCAAGCGCCGCAACGACGTTCGTCGGACGCGCCGCGCCGCGGGAAAGAAGCGGATTTCCGGCCTGCAGGAACCGGTCATAGAGATGCGAGCGCTGTGCTTCGAGAATCAGCTCGAGCATTTCTTCATCATTTGGATCCACGTAAAAACTGACGCACATTTTTCTACCTCACCGGCCGATCTGTTCCGGCGGCGGTTCAGTCCGGAAGGATCGTACCTCCGCCGAGAACTTCGTCGCCGTCATAAAGGACGCAGGCCTGGCCGGGCGTGATCGCGCGCTGCGGCTCGTCGAATTCGACCTCAACGCTGCCGTCCGGGAGCACCTGCGCTTTGCAGGGCTGTTCTTTGTGTTTGTAGCGAATCTTCGCCTTGCAGGCGATCGGCTTTTCGGGGATGATCCCGCAGGTCCAGATAAAATCGCCGGCAACGAGTTTCCTCGAAAACAGATCGGAATTGCTCCCGAGAACAACCCGGTTCGTCTCCTTTTCCACGCGCAGGACGTAGAGCGGTTCGGAATACGCGATCCCGAGGCCGCGGCGCTGTCCGCGTGTATAGCGGATGATTCCCCGGTGGCGGCCGAGCACCTCGCCGCTTTTCAGTACAAAATCGCCTTCGGGATATTCTTTCCCGGTCAGCGAACGGATCACCCCGGCGTAATCTCCGTCCGGGACGAAGCAGATATCCTGGCTGTCGGGTTTCTGGGAGTTGATAAAGCCGTTTTCCTGCGCGATTTTTCTCGTCTCGGCTTTTGTCAGATCACCGATCGGCAGCAGCACCTTTGCGAGACGTTCCTGAGAAAGCGAATAGAGGACGTAGCTCTGGTCCTTCGATTCGTCGGGCGCTTTGAGCAGGGCGAAGCGGTTGCCTTTTTTGACAATCCGCGCGTAATGGCCGGTCACGATCTTTTCGCAGCCGAGGATTTCCGCCCGCTCAAAGAGCTTGTCGAACTTCATATAGCGGTTGCAGTCGATGCAGGGGTTGGGGGTGAGGCCGTTTTCGTAGGCACAGACGAATTTATCGATGATTTTTTCCCGGAATCCGTCTTTGAAATTAAAGACGTAGTAGTTCATCCCGAGCTTCTGAGCAACGCTTCTCGCGTCTTCAACGTCGTCGAGCGTACAGCAGGTATGCGAACCGTCCCGGACAGTTTCCGGGCCGTCGTAGAGTTTCATCGTACAGCCGATGCATTCGTAACCCGCTTTCTGGGTCAGATATGCCGCGACGCTCGAATCGACCCCGCCGCTCATGGCGATCAGTGCTTTCATAAGAGCAAACTCCTTTTTGCCGGCGCTGAGGAACCGGTTTTTCAGCCGGCCTTGAAATACGCGTTGTCGTTGAAGGTGTCGGTAATGCAGTCTTCACTGAAGGTGAAAATCTGGCGTCCGCCGGCGGCAAATACGGAGAGCTTGCCGTTTTCAATCGACCAGCGCGCTTCGATTTCGGTGCCGTCGCTGTATACGTAGCTGGCGCTGCCGTCGCTGTTGATCCGGATGGCGAGATAATCCTCTCCGACGTTGTATTCCCAGAGGCCTGTGGGATCGAATTCGCCCGGTACGACAGCGGGCTCGTCCCGATCGGGCAGGGTGGACCGGAGATAAACGTGGCGGTTGTAGGTATCGATGAGCTTATCCTCTTCAAAGGCGAGGTCCTGACGTCCGCCGGCGGCGAAGATCGAGATCGTATCGCCTTCTACCTCCCAGCGCGCGTTGATATCGGATCCGCTGGCGTATTTATAGACCGCGGTCCCGTCGTCGTGGATCACGATGCCGAGGTAATCATCGCCGTCGCTGTATTCCCAGTAGCCGATAGCGTCGAAGGTCGCCTCGCCCGGATCCGGCTCCTTGCCTTTGAAATAGACGTGGCCGTTATAGGTATCGGTAAGCTTTCCGTCTTTTAAGATGAGGTCCTGGCGTCCGCCTGCAACGTAAATCGAAAGCTTTCCGTCTTCGATTTCCCATCTCGCTTCGATTTTGGATCCGTCGGCGTAATGGTAGACGGCGCCGTCTTCATCAATCTTGATTCCCAGATATTCGTTGCCGATGTTGTATTCCCAATAGCCGAGGACGTCTTCCGGACGCAGTTCCTGCGGTCCCTGAGAAGATTCTTCCGAAGATTCCTCCTGTGAGGATTCGTCGTTCGAAGGTTCCGAAGAGGGCTCCGGCTTGCTTTCCTGCGAAGGCTCCGCCTGCGAGCTTTCCGGCAGATCGGAAGGAGCGCCTGAGGCTTCTTCACTGCTGCAGCCTGCGGCGATAAAGACGATCATAACTGCGGCGAGCAGTACGGAGAGAATTCTTTTTGCTTTTTTGTTCATGTACGTTTCCTTCTTTCAAAAATCTTGATCAAACCGGCTTTGTCCGCCTGAACGGACCACCGAAAAAACAACTAAATAAACGGAGGCGAAAAAACCTCAGAGCTCGCGGTAATAAAGGCAGATGTTCTCGAAATGTCCGTCTTTCATCCGAAAGCCCTTCGGAACGGTACCGAGCGGATGAAAGCCGAGCCGCTCGTAAAGATGACGCGCGTGGATATTGTTTTCGACAACCGCGTTGAACTGCATCAGCTGAAAGCCGAGCGCTTTTCCTTTTTCGAGGCTGTCGCGCACGAGCGCTTCGCCGATATGCCGGCCGCGCGTCTTTGAAGCAACCGCGTAGCTTGCATTGCAGATATGGCCGCATCTTCCGATATTGTTGGGATGGAGAATATACAGACCGAGGATTTC
>CACZON010000239.1 GCA_902782805.1 Oscillospiraceae bacterium | reverse complement strand
TTTTTCTCGATCGCTTCGCCGATCCCGTTGGAAAGGATCTCGGAAGCGGCCTGCGTACGCAGATATTCGAGCGCCGACTGTGGAAGCTTTGCGTAATCCGTAGAAGGATCCGAAGCCGAAAAATCCAGATATCCGCGATAGATATCCTCAAAGAGCTGCTGCATGGAATCGGAAGAAACGTCGAATTCGATCAGCGAAACAAGCTCCTCGAGCTGCTGTTCGCTCAGCTGCGGAAAAAGCTGCCGCAGGGTGTTCGGATTGAGATAGGACGACAGGTTGACGGAAGAAAAATCGATCGACGAAAGATCCAACGCGGAAGGATCGAAGGACAGGGACTGCAGATCATAACGGAAGAGGTTTTCAAGCGCCTCCTGGTCAAAGGTAAAGAGCGAGGAAAAATCGAAATCCCGCTCATCCGGCCGTTCCCCGAAGGGGATGCCCGTAAGGACGTTGACGTTCTCGTTTTGAAGCTGCGCCCGGACGATCTCGCTTTGCGCCGAGCGTTCCATCAGATGCAGCGTCAGCGACGCGGGATAGAGGATTCCCGGATTGAGCAGCGCGCCGTTTGCATCCTCCTTTGCCTGAACGACACCGACGATCCGGAGGCTTTCGGCCGAGCTCAAAAGCTGATTCATAAAGGCTTCGTCGTCGGAATGATTGGTCCAGCTTCGGAATTCTTTATCGAACGTATAGAGCTGCGAGGCGGAGATCACCTTCCATTCTGTTCCGAGAAAATCTTCGAACGAATAGGTATTGCGCTCGATGCGCTCTTCATACGTTTTTCCCTGCGCGAACGATTGAACGATCGCATCGAGGATATTCGGATCCTTGACGCCCATGGCGTACAGCGTCAGATCGGAAACGAAGCCGTTCTGTGTCAGCACCAGCACGCATTCATCGTAATGTTCCGGCCAGTGCCCCGCTTTGACGTCGTATTGGGAAAGATAGATCGATTCCTCCGACGGAAGCTGGGAGAAGCTGTCTGTAGAAGCAAAGGCGGACATAAAGGAATTCATCGAACCGCCGGAAGAGGTAAATCCGAGCGCGGTAAAGCTCGTATCCGGATTGATCTGTCGGGCCTTGCCGTCGCGGTAAAGATAAACGTACGGCACAACGTTATACAGATACTCCACCGCCTGAGAATTCTGGTAAATTCCGGCGTCCTGCGTTTCGATATAAGCACGCAGACTTCTCAGATCGTTTTTGGTCACGCGGGAGAACATCCGCGTGATCATATTCCATTCGCGGACCTCCTTCTGATCCGGAGGATCGGAAGACTGCGGATCCTCCCCTCTCGTGCGCGTGAAGAAGGAGGAAAGATCCATCCCGGAGGAGGTGATCTGAAGCGGATAGCTTTTCAGCGTTTCCTCCTCGATGCTGTTGATATAGTGATTCGCGCCGTTCGACATCGAAAGGATCATCGCGATACCGATGATGCCGATCGATCCCGCAAACGCAACCAGAACGGTACGCACTTTTTTCGTCCAGAGATTGTGAAGGCTGAGCATCAGCGCCGTCAGAAAAGACATCGCGGCCTTTCCCGGCTTGCGGTGCTGCACCTCGGTCTTCGGCGGCTCATACGGATCGCTGTCGGATACGATCCGCCCGTCGAGCAAGCGGACGATCCGGGTGGCGTATTGCTGCGCAAGCTCTGCGTTGTGCGATACCATCACGACCAGACGGTCTTTCGCGACCTCTTTGAGAAGATCCATAACCTGCACGCTCGTTTCGCTGTCGAGCGCGCCGGTCGGCTCGTCTGCCAGAAGGATCTCCGGATCGTTGACCAGCGCGCGCGCAATCGCTACGCGCTGCATCTGGCCGCCGGAAAGCTGAGAGGGCTTTTTGTGGAGATGCTCGGAAAGGCCTACTTTTTCGAGCGCTTCGCGGGCGCGGCGGCGGCGTTCCTTACGGGAAATGCCTCCGATGGTGAGCGCGAGCTCTACGTTGGAAAGAATGGACTGATGCGGGATCAGGTTGTAGCTTTGGAAAACGAATCCGACCGAGTGATTGCGGTAGGCGTCCCAATCTCTCGATTTATACGTTTTGGTAGAAACTCCGTTGATGATCAAGTCCCCGGAATCGCTCCGGTCGAGACCGCCGATCACGTTGAGCAGCGTCGTTTTTCCGGAACCGCTCTGCCCCAGGATTACAACGAACTCGCTGTCGCGCAGAGAGAGCGACAGATGATCGAGCGCGCGCTGGACGAGCGATCCGGTTTTATACGTTTTTGTGATTTCCTGGATCTGAATCATGAAATACTCCCGATAATACAGTAAGAACCATACGACTGAATCTATGCTATTAGTTTATACCAAAAAAAAGGAAAACCCGTTAACAAAATATGAAAAAATAAAAAATATTTCTGAAAGCGAAATAATAGCGGCTCCGGGTTTTTCATCGGATCCGTTTTTTGCGTTTGATACGAAACGTCACCGCCGTTTATGAGAAAACCGCCGCAGTCCTTTGCCCGCGGCGGTATGCAGGATTTTATCGGTTCTTCGAAGAATAGCGGATCCCGTCTTCGGAAAACAAGGCGAACAGTTCGGCATTCGGTTCGGTGGTATAGATTTCACGGTTTTTCGTATAAACCGCAAAGATTCCCTGATCCCGAAGGGCCAGCGTTTTCGCTTCGTCGAGCGAATCCGAAAGATAGATCGGAAGTACGTTCAAAAGAAGATCGGAGGCTTTTCCTTCCCCGTAAACGAAGAGATCGTTGCACGCGGTTTTGTTCTTGCCGTCGGCGGGATCGAGATACGGCGAAAGGAACCGTCCGTCTTCGAACCGGTAATAATAATCGGACTGCGTGTCGGCAATTCCGTAATTTCGCAGGACCACAAAGCTTTTCGGGCCTTTATAGGAAAGCTCCGCCGCAGGATAAACGTCGATGCCGACGCGGTCCGTGATCGGCATCGAAAAGAGCTCCCCGCTCTGATCAAGGCAGGATACGTAGCCGTCGCTCGATTGGAAAAAGCCGCGCGTAAAGCCGAGCGACGTAAATTTTTCCGTGAGCAGATCAACGATAAAGGCGTTTTTCAGATAATAAAAATCGAGATACGCCTCCCCGCCGGTCTCGTTCATAAAATCGAGATATTCCTTTGAAACAGAGAGCTTCGCTTTATTGCCGCCCAGAAGGCTCAGGGAGAC
>CACZON010000238.1 GCA_902782805.1 Oscillospiraceae bacterium | reverse complement strand
CCGCGCGCTCGTGCGCGCCGCCGCGTCCGCCGACCTGCGGGCGACCGGCTTTTCCTATACGGTGACCGACGGGGCGAAGGCGGCGCTCGAACGCCCCGCGCTGATCCTGATGAATCATTCGAGCTTTCTCGATCTCGAGATCGCCTCGCGTATCTTTTATCCGAAGCCGTACGCAATCATATGCACGAGCGACGGTTTTGTCGGCAAAAAATGGCTGCTGCGCAATCTCGGCTGCATCCCGACGCGTAAGTTCGTAACGGATCCCGGCCTGATCTCCGAGATCCGCTATGCGCTTTCCGTGCTTTGCGAGAGCGTTTTGATGTATCCGGAGGCGAGCTATTCTTTCGACGGAACCGCAACGCCGCTGCCGCGCCGCATGGGCGTGCTTCTGAAGCGGCTGAAAGCGCCGGTGACGCTTGTAAAGGCTCGGGGCTCGTTCCTCCGCGATCCGCTTTACAACGGTCTTCAGAAGCGCAAGGTCGAAGCGAGCGCGGAAGTATCAACGCTCTTTACACCGCAGGAGCTCTCCGAAAAAACCGTGGAGGAGATCGATTCGATCCTCGATCAGGCTTTCTCTTACGATCATTTTGCCGATCAGCGCGAGCGCGGGATCGAAATCAGCGAGACGTTCCGCGCCGATCACCTCGATCGCGTGCTCTATAAATGCCCCTATTGCGGCAAAGAAGGCTTTGCAAAAGGGGAGGGGATCCTCTGGCGCTGCGATGCCTGCGGCGCCGAAGTCGAGCTCGATCCGTTCGGCGCCCTCAAAGCGAAAAACCGCCCGGATCGATTTGAATCGATCCCGCAGTGGTACCGATGGGAGCGCGAGGAAGTTAAAAAGGAGATCGAAAACGGGTCCTATCGGCTTGAAACGCCGGTCCGGATCGGAATTATGAAGGACTACAAGGCGATCTATTTTGTCGGCTTTGGAGAACTGATCCACGATTGCGGAGGTTTCCGTCTCACCGGCTGCGCCGGAGCGCTTTCTTATCTTCAGCCGCCGGCCGCATCTTACGGGCTCTATTCCGATTTCTACTGGTACGAAATCGGCGACGTGATCTGCATCGGCAATTCCGATATGCTCTATTACTGCTTCCCGGAAAAGCAAGGCGTCGTCGCAAAAGCCCGCCTCGCCGCGGAAGAGCTATATAAACGCGCAAAAGGATCCCGGCGCACCGCGTGCGAAACGGGATCCGGGGAATCATCAAAAAGACGCCCGGGGTGAAATCCGGGCGCTTTTTATCGGACGACGACCGGCGTGCCGATCGGGAGACGGCAGTAGATCCAGCGGCTGTCCGGTTCACTCAGGCGGATGCAGCCCCGGCTGATGCGCTCCCCGAGGCGGCAATCGAGTACCTGCGCGCCGTCCGGTGCGAACAGCGTGGAGTGATAGAGGTAATCCTTATAGAACGAGACGGCCAATTTGCAGAGGTAGGCGTCTTCCTTCCCGAGATATTTCGTCTTATAACGGACCTCAAAAACGCCGCGCGGCGGCGGGTGGGTTTCGTCGCCCGCGCTGCAGGGCATCCTTCGAAGCAGCCGGTAAACGCCACCTTCGCATCTGAGGGCGTAGGTCTCGAGCCGGGCAAGATCCGTCCAAAGCAGATATCCGCGCTCTTGCGTGCGGAAGTTTTCGCAGGCAAACGCTTCGATTTCCGCGTCGTCGGCCTGCGGCAGATCGGGAACGTCCGGTGCGATCGCCTCGACAGAATCGTACGGGACGGTGATTTTTTGCCCTTTTTGATCGAGCACGAGGTAGTACAGGGCGTCTTGCGCTTCGCAGATTTCGGCTTTTTCTCCCGCCTTAAAATCCCGCACGTCGCGCAAAAATCTCCCGTAAACCCGATATTGCGGAAAAAGCTCCCGCTCATCGCCCTGCGAAAAAGCCGGCAGGCTTTTTTGCGCCCGAGCGGCAAGCGCGAACAGAAGAAACAGAAGAACGGGGACGAGCTTCCTGATTGCGATTTTCAACAAAGTAAGACCTGCTTTCAAAAAATGATCTGTTCGATCATATGCCTGCAAAGCGCCGATCATCCTTTGTAGAAAGAAACTTACGAAAAAACGGGGCGGAGAAGGCTTTCTTTGTGCAGTTGTCCGAATTTTTGCAGAATCGAAATTAAAGATTGAAATACACGGCAAAAGGGAATAAAATCTTCTTTGGCGAAAAGGAGCATGATAAAATGAAACTCTCCAAAGAAAGGTTGTTTTCCGACCGAGATCTGATCCGGCTGATCGTTCCGCTGATCATCGAGCAGCTGCTGGCGATCCTCGTCGGCATGGCGGACACCGTTATGGTTGCAAAGGTCGGCGAATCCGCCGTCTCCGCGATCTCGCTCGTCGACAACGTCAACCTTCTTTTGATCAATATCTTTACCGCGCTGGCAACGGGCGGCTCCGTTGTGATCGGGCAGTATCTCGGCCGGCGCGACCGCGAGAAAGCGCGCCTTGCCGCGGAGCAGATGTACGTAATCGTAACGGCGCTCTCGTTGCTCGTCATGGCGGTTCTCTATCTCGCAAAGAATTTTATTCTCAACGTCGTGTTCGGGAATATCGAACCGGACGTTTACGCGCACAGCGAAACCTATCTGCTGATCGTAACGGCTTCGATCCCGTTTATCGCGATCTATAATTCCGGCGCGGCGGTCTTCCGCGCAATGGGCAATACGCGCGTTGCGATGATCACCTCCGTGATGATGAACCTTCTCAACGTCGGCGGAAACGCGATCATGATCTACGGCCTGAAAATGGGCGTTGCCGGCGCCGCGATCCCTACGCTGATCTCGCGACTTGTTGCGGCGGTCGTAATCACGCTGCTGCTGCGCAACGTGCATCTCGAAGTGAATTTTGCCTCGAAATTCAATTTCAAACCGATCCTTTCCCTGATCCGCTCAATCCTGCGCGTCGGGATCCCGAGCGGGATCGAAAACGGCATTTTCCAATTCGGCAAGGTCCTGATCCTCAGCCTCGTTTCCTCGTTCGGAACGGCTTCGATCACGGCAAACGCCGTCGGCAATTCGATCGGCTCCTTCCATATCCTGCCCGCCTCGGCGATGGGCCTCGCGTTTTTGACCGTGATCGCGCGCTGCATGGGCTCCGGAGACGTTGCGCAGGCAAAGTACTATACGAAGCGGCTGATGTTCATCACCTACGGCGTGATGGTCGTCTGGAATCTTCTCCTGTTCTTCCTGACCGATCCGATCCTTTCGTTCTACGGCCTTTCGGAGGAAACTTACCGGCTTTCCTATGAGATCATGGTGCTCCACAGCGCCGTGGCGACGGCGATCTGGCCGCTGGCGTTCTCCTTCCCGAACGTGCTGCGCGCCGCAGGCGACGTCCGCTTTACGATGATCGTTTCCGTTACCTCCATGTGGATCTGCCGCGTCATCCTTTCCTACGTCCTGGGCCGGTATCTCGGAATGGGGATCTTCGGCGTATGGGCGGCGATGATGATCGACTGGGTATTCCGCATGATCTTCTTCCTGATCCGCTACTGGCGCGGCGCCTGGGCAAAGAAAAAAGTAATCGACTGACCTGCGGTCGGCGGTACGAAGGGTTCTCCGGT
>CACZON010000237.1 GCA_902782805.1 Oscillospiraceae bacterium | reverse complement strand
TCGAGCTCCACTCCGTCAAGCAGCACGCCGTCTTCGAGCCAGGGCAGCAGCACCCCCGCTTCCAGCGACACGCCCGAACCGTCCGGTGACGAGATGAGCCCCGCTGAGAAAGCAATTGCCGATAGAAAAGCATCCGGCAATTATCCGAAGGTCATTTTCAGCTTCTTTACCTGGGACGGCGCTCCGGCCGGCCGCGAAAGAATCAGCAACCTGCTCAGCGAATACTGCAAGGAGCAGATCGGCGTTGACGTTCAGCTTCTGATCATGGACGTTTCGTCCTACCGTCAGCAGCTCCCGCTGATGTTCGCTTCCGGCGAGCAGGTGGATATCTATGCCGGCAACGCGATCGGCTTCAAGACCGCCGTCAACAGCGACTACGCCTACGATATGGCGAAGGACGGCCTCTTCGAGACCTACGGCGCCGATATCCCCACCCAGCTTCCTGAATGGATCATGGCAGGCTGCTATGTCGGCGACGGCCTCTATGCGCTCCCGAGCGTAAAGGACTTCGCGATTTCGACCTCGATCTGCTGCATCTGCGCAGATTATCTCGACGGCATCGGCTATGATTACGAATCCAAATGGGAAGATCAGACAACGAAGGAATTCATCCGCGTCTCCAAATGGGAAGACCTCGATGATATCTTCGCTCAGATGCACGAGAAATTCCCGGATGTACCGGTCTTCGTTTCCTGCGGCTCGCTCAACCAGGGCTACGTCTTCGATAACGTCGGCGGCGACTGGTACGGCGTTCTGCTCGATCCGGTCAACAGCCTGAAGGTTTCCGACGTCTGGTCGAGCCAGGAATTCAAGGACATCACCACGAGAATTCACCGCTACAATGAATCCGGCTACGTATACGCCGATGCCCTTACCGAAAGACCGATGATGGGCGCGTGGGTAGCCGCCGGCAACTGCATGACGACGGTCTCTCAGGGCAAACCTGGTTACAGAACCCAGTCCACCTCGGAATGCGGCGGCAGAAACATGATCCCGTTCCAGATCGGACCGGATATCGTCAAATCGACTGCTCCGACCAACGTCTGCTACTGCATGAACAGCCAGACCGAAGATCCGATCGCGACCATGCAGTTCCTGAACCTCGCCTACACCGATTCCTACATCTCCAACCTTCTGTGCTGGGGTGAAGAAGGCGTCGAATACAAGGTTCTCGACAACGGCACGATCGACTACTGCGACGGCGTAACCCGCAGCACCTGCGAATACGCGACCGACGTTCAGTGGGAGATGCCGAACGAGCTGCTCTCGCATCCGTGGCACACCGATACCCCGGACCTCTGGGACAGAATGCGTGCGTTCAACGAAGCGGCCGGCAGATCGCTCGCTCTGGGCTTCAACTGGGACAATGCTGACTATGCAACTCAGTTCACCGCTCTCGAAAACGTCCGTACGGAGTATGAGAGCCCGCTGATGCTCGGTTTCTATGATCCTGAGGAGAAGATTCCGGAATTCGTAGAACGCCTCAAGGGCGTAGGCCTCGATGATTACATCGCCGCGAAGACCGCTGCTCTCACCGAATGGGCAACTGAGAAGGGTCTGGCGGATAAACTTTGATCAAAAACGCTTTTTGCTGAAGTTTTTTTGAACGGTTTACTTTCAAAAAAGGAACAGAGCAGGGGAAACCCTGCTCTGTTCCTTTTTATGCTTTTGCAAAGAAAATCAGTTCTGCTTTTCCCAGAAATCAACTGCGCGGTCGACCCAGCCCTCGGCTGCTTCGCCGAGCGCGAAGCCCCAGCCGTGGACGTCGGAATCGTAGGTTTCGTAGACGCAGGGAACGCCGTTTTCTTTGAGCGCCTGTGCCATCATCCGGGAGTTCTCGATCGGGACGAGGCTGTCGCGGCTGCACTGCCATAGGAAGACCGGCGGATAAGCCGGCGTGACGTGCTTTTCGATCGAATAAGCTTCGATCATTTCGGGGTCGTCTTTCTTTTCTTTGCCGAAGAGCGCCTCACGCGAGCCGGAATGGCTCAGTTCGCCCATTGTAATGACCGGGTAGGCAAGACCGATCAGACCGGGCTTCGGGAGCGCACGCGTTTTGTAGCCGAGGTTGTCCGTTCCGAGCGTTGCGGTAAGATGAGCACCCGCGGAGAGGCCGAATACGGAATATCCGCTTTCGTCTACGCCGAAGCATTCGCGGTTTTCCAGAATAAAGCGGATCGCGCAGGCAAGATCATCGAGCGGGGCGGGGGCGTAATATCCTTCGCCGCAGCGGTAGTGAAGAACGAAAGCTTCAAAGCCGAGCTCGCTGAGCCTTGCGGCAATGGGGAAGCTTTCGCTTGCGGAGCAGACGAAGCGGTAACCGCCGCCGGCAAGCACAAGCGCGAATTTCCGGCTTTTCTTTTGGATCGCGGGGAAATGGAAGAGTACGGCGGCTTTTCCCTTTTCATCCGGTTCGCTTAAAGGAAATACCACTTTCTGACCGCTTTTGAGGATTTCAAGAAGGCGGTTAAAGCCGTAGGCGGTTCCTCTTCCGCCTACTTCTCCGAAGCAGCTGAGCGTCAGATTCTCCATCCTTCGCGGCGCCGCAGGATCGTAAAACATCGCGATATAGGGAATATAGGGAGTAAACTCCGGGGTATCGAATACTTCTTTCCATGTGGTATCTTTTGTAAAGCGTTCCATAAGAGGGCTCCTTCCCGGCTGCGTTGGGGCAGCGAATTTTAAAGAATAGGTTCCAATTCCTATTGTAACATACGATACGGAAAATGCACATCTTTTTTCTGTACTCTTGCTATTTTTTCTTCGAAAAGCTATAATAAAATCAGAAACTTCAGAAGGAGGAATTATAGTTATGTGGAACGATATCAATACCGGCGCGTATTCCGGTATGATCGCCGAAACGGTCAGCATCCCGAGAGAGAACGGGGACAAGCTCAACGTTTATTATTCCCGTCCGATCACTTCGGAAAACGTACCGAGCATCGTCCTGATCCCTCATATGCCCGGCTGGGATGAATGGTGCCGCGAGACTGCCCGCAGATTTACGGAACACGGCTATGCGGTCGTCTGCCCGGACATCTATTCGAAATTCGGCTACGGCAACCCTGCGGAGATCTCCGCAAAGGTACGTGAGGGCGGCGGCGTTTCTGACAAAAGCGTTATGAACGACTGCCAGACCTCGATCAATTTCCTTCGCGCACAGCAGAAATCCAACGGAAAAGTCGGCATCATCGGCATGTGCTCCGGCGGACGCCACGCGTTCATCGCCGCCTGCACGCTCGAAGGGCTCGACGCCGCGGTCGACTGCTGGGGCGGCAGAGTCGCCGGCGCGCCGCTGACGATGGAAGACGGCAGCGATAAACAGCCGATCGATCTGACCCCGGCGCTTTCCTGCCCGCTGATGGGCATCTTCGGCAACGAAGATAAATTCCCCTCGCCCGAAGAGGTCAATCTGCTGGAAGAAAGACTCAAGGAAAACGGCAAGGACTACGTGTTCCATCGCTACGACGGCGCCGGCCACGGCATCTGGTACTATCATAATCAGATGTACCGCCAGCAGCAGGCGATGGATTCGATCGAAAAGGTTGCCGCGTTCTTCGAAAAGCATCTGAAATAAGCGTAAGGAGCGGGGAATATGACCGCGCAAAGCGAAAACCGAAAAGCCTCGGCGCCGTTTGTGATCATGGCGAAGCCCGTCGGCTCCGCCTGCAATCTCCGCTGCAGCTACTGCTACTATCTTGAAAAAGAGACCGGCAGCCTTTTTCCGCACCCTACCGTGATGGACGACGAAACGCTCGAGCGCTTTATCCGCAGCTATATGGAAGCTTCGCCCGGCCCGGTTGTTTCCTTTACCTGGCACGGCGGAGAGCCTGCGCTTGCGGGACTTGATTTCTTTGAAAAGGCGGTCGCGCTCGAAAAGCGGTATCTTCCCGAGGGTTTTACCTGCTGGAACAGCCTGCAGACGAACGGAACGCTTCTGGACGACGATTGGTGCGCCTTTTTGAAGCGGGAACATTTCGACGTCGGACTGAGCATCGACGGCGCAAAGTGGGTCCACGATCAGTTCCGCCGCGATCTCGGCGGCGGCGTGTCCTACGAGCGCTCCGCCGCGGCGATCGAACGGCTCAAAAAACACGGAATTTTCCCCGATCTGCTCTGTACCGTAACCTCCGAGAGCGCAAAGGATCCGCTTGCGGTCTATCGTGCACTGCGAAATTTCGAAACGGGCTGGATCCAGTTCATCCCGATCGTACGGCGCGATCAAAACGGCGAAGTGACGCAGGATTCCGTTTCGCCCGAAGACTACGGAGAGTTTCTCTGCAAGATCTTCGACGATTGGAAGCTCCACGATCTCGGCCGCTGCGGCGTTCAGTTTTTTGCAGAAAGCGCCGCGATCCTCTCCGGGATCGCTCCGAGCCTCTGCGTGATGGCGCCGGTCTGCGGAAGGGTGCTCGTGGTTGAGCGCGACGGAAGCGTCTTTTCCTGCGATCATTTCGTTGAAAAGCAGCACAGGATCGGCACGATCCTCGAGGATTCCCTCGCACAGCTTGCGGATTCCCCGAAGCAGGAGGCGTTCGGCGAGCGCAAGCGGGCGCTGCTGCCCGAGATCTGCAAAACCTGCGAGGCGCTTGCGATCTGCAACGGCGGCTGCCCGAAGGATCGCTTCGTTCCCGGAGAAGACCCGGAAAAGCCGCATTACTACCTCTGCGCCGGGATCCGCCGCTTCTATTCCCATGCAGCGCCTTCCCTTCGGAAAATCAGCGCGCTGCAGCGTCAGAAGGTACCGAATCATAAAATCATGGAGACGCTGCTCGAGGAAGAACGGCAAAAATGGAAGGGGATCGGCCGCAACGATCCCTGCCCCTGCGGCAGCGGCAAAAAAGCCAAAAACTGCTGCTGGAATATTCGCCCATAAGCTCAAAAACGGATCGGAGCGCTGCAGCTTCGATCCGTTTTTTTCGGGTGCAAATCAAAACGCCATGGGTCGGAAGAAAAACGAAAATCTTTACAAATGCGACAAAAAAAGTTATGATAGGGATGTAATAAAGGCCGCGTGAGGCGGTCTAAAGAAATGGAGGCGCAAAAATGGAGGATCAAAAGATCGTGGAGCTGTTTTTTGAACGCAGCGAACAGGCGATCGAAGAGAGCGCGAAAAAATACGGCGCGCTCTGCCGCAGCATCTCCCAGAATATCCTTCATGATCCCTCCGAGGTCGAGGAATGCCTCAACGATACCTATTTCAAGGCCTGGAATGCGATCCCGCCGGCAAAGCCGAATCATCTCGGCGCGTATCTCGCGAAAATTGCACGGAATCTTTCTCTCAACCGGCTCGAGCATAACAACGCCGAAAAACGCGGCGCCGGAGCCTTTGAAGTTGCGCTCGACGAGATCGAAAACGTCGTTGCCTCCGCAGAGCTGGAAGCCTTCGGCGAGGAGGATCTCTCCGGCCTGATCAACCGGTTCCTTGCCGGTGAAAAAAAGGAACACCGCCAGATGTTCCTGCGCCGTTATTTCTATTTTGATACCCCCGCGGAGATCGCGAAGCGCTTCTCCATGCCCGAAAACCGGGCGGCGGTGATTTTATACCGGATGCGCGTGCGTCTGCGCGAGTTTCTCAGGAAGGAGGGAGTTTCGATTTGAAAGCTGAAAAAATCATTCGGGCGATCGGCAGTGTCGACGACCGCTACCTTCTCGAAGCAGCCGAGACCCCCTCGAAGAAAGCTTCCTGGAAGATCGCGGTGATGGCGGCAGCCTGCTTCGTACTGATCGGGGGAATCTGCCTGGGCGTCTTTGCGCTGCCGGGCGTCTTCAGTGAAAAAAGCGCGCCGATGACCGATGCGGTTTCTGCCGCGCCTCCGATGGACGGCGAAGCGTTCTTTGAAGCAGGCAATGTCTACGATAACGAAACAAACGGCGTTGAAGATACGGAACAGATCCCGATGCCGACCGAAGGGGCACAAGCACCGACGCAAAACGAGCGCATCGACCAGAACAGCAGCGTTCCAGCGGCGTCGCTATCGGAACTTTCCGCGACCGAAAAGGGAGAGGACGGGATTTCCAGCGAGGCAGGAGCCTCCGCCGCGAGCGACGTTCCCCCCGGAGAAAGCATCGCAACGCTTGAAAAAATCGAGAAGATCGGGGAAACAACATGGCACTTGAGCCTGATCAATCAGGGGAACGAGCAGCCCTTCGAGCTTGAGGTGGAAACGGAGCTCTTCGCGATGCCTCCCGAACAGCTTGAAGAAGGCACGTCGCTTGTTATTATCCACGGCGAGGGGTACGAGCCGGTGCAGATTCTCTATGCCGGCGTCGCGTATTACGGCGAATAACCGAATAAGAACCGAACATGAATAGAAAAAGAGACGGGATCGTTCCCGTCTCTTTTTTTATGCGTCGGTCAGCGGAGATTTTTGATGATGCGGCGGATTTCTTCGTCGGTCTCGAGCACTTCTTCGCGGAACGACTGCGCCGAGAGATAGGCGGAGCCGTGGGCGGTGATGATCAGCTGCTCGAGGCTGTCGGAGGTCGCAACGCGGATCCGGTAGTTTTTTCCGAGCCGGAAGGTAGTTTTTTCAATATACATATCCGCCGTTTCCGCTTCCTTGGTATAGATCACGAAGATATCGTTCTGCTTTTCAACCGCGCCGATGCCTCCGTGAACTTTATAGGCGTCGAACACGAGAATCAGATTGCATTTTTTGAATCCCTGGTAATTGCTCAAAATATGGATCAGCGCCGCGCGCGCGGTCTCCAGGTTTTCCTTTGCGAGCGATTTGAGCTCGTCCCAGACAAAAATGATATTGTAGCCGTCGACCAGCAGAAATTCCG
>CACZON010000236.1 GCA_902782805.1 Oscillospiraceae bacterium | reverse complement strand
GGGTCGAAGCGAACCCGGTGGATAAGTTCTCGATCGCCTATATGCACAACATGATGCCGAACGAGGAGCTCTATCATCACCACAGAGTCAGAGCCGTTGCCTACGGCTGCATGCTCTGATCCGTTCGCGGTAATTCCTGCGCCGGCTCAGGCGGCCGGCGCAGGATCTGATACAATTCAAAAAAGAAACAAAAGGAGAAAAACAATGAGCAAGGATTTTACCAGACTTGACAATTTACTCAAGGATTTTGTCGATCGCAAAACGATCCCCGGCTGCGGCTGCGCGATCATGCAGGGCGATGAGGTCATCTACGAAGGCTACGCCGGATGGGCCAATATCGAGGAGAAAAAGCCGATCGACAAGCATTCGATGTTCCGCCAGGCGTCCACGACGAAGCTTTTTGCCTATACGATCCTCGGCATGCTCTATGAAGAAGGAAAATTCCTCTTCTCCGATCCCGTCAGCGAATATCTGCCGGAGTGGAAAAACACGAAAAAATACGTCGTCCTGCCCAACGGCCAGGTAGACGTCGCTCCGCTCGAGCATCCGATCACGATCCGCGATGCCGTCGATATGATGTGCGGCATGCCGTATTGCATGTTCCCGGCGGTAGATCCGATCACCCCGACCCTCGCCGCGATGAGCAAACAGATCGAAGCGCTTATGAAAGAAAAAGGCGTTCCGACGCTCCGCGACGAAGCGAGAGTTATGGCCGAAGCGCCCGTTATGTTTGAACCGGGCAGCCACTGGCAGTATGGCTTCGGCTCCGAGATCACCGGCGCTCTGATCGAAGAATGGACTGGCAAGCCCCTGCGCGTCAACTTCAAAGAGAGACTGATCGATCCGCTCGGCCTCGAGGATACCGATACCTATGTCAACGATGAGAACCGCTCAAAGCTCGTTACCTCCTACGCAAAGAAAAACGGTGAGCTGATCCCGCAGTCCAGCGAGCTCGACGACTGGATGAACCCGAACTACAACCCGGTCGGCGGCAGACCGAACCTGATGACCAGCCCGGTCGATTTCGCAACCGTGATGCAGATGCTCGCCAACGGCGGCACCTACAAGGGAAGAAAATTCATGGGCGAGGGCACGGTCGAAATGCTCCATACGAACCATCTCGGCGAAACCCAGATCAAGGATTTCACGAACGACTATCTTGCCGGCTACGGCTACGGCCTCGGCTTCAGAACCCTTCTGACCCAGAAATACGGCCACAACGGCCGCATCGGCTGCTTCGGATGGACCGGCGGCGCCGGAACCTGGGTCGAAGCGGACCCGGTCGATAAGCTCTCGATCGCCTATATGCACAACATGATGCCGAACGAGGAGCTCTATCATCACCACAGAGTCAGAGCCGTTGCCTACGGCTGCGCACTCTGATCCGGCTTTTTGACAGGCTGATCGGCACAAACGCAAATACGGTCTCCTTCGTTTTTCGCGAAGGGGACCGTATCCGGATTTTCAACCGGCGCCGGGGTGCGGTTCCGATTTTTTGAAAGGAGCGGTTTTGCATGAACGAATTCTATCAGAATCAGGCGCTTTTCGAATCTGCGGTTCATTTTGATCCGATCTATCAGCAGAATCTGCTCGGGTCCGACGGAAAGACCCGCTTCGGATCATTCCGCCCGGTTTCCGGCGCGATGCCGCTCGAGGGCGGCGGCGTTCGGATCACGTATTTCGCGCCCGAAGCAAAAACCGCCCAAATCCGCGGGATCGGCGGCTCGATGGACCGCTCGTGGGAGCTCTTGCCGCTTGCGGATTTTCCCGGCTATTTCGGCGCGGAGATCTTCGGCCTTGCGCCGGGATTCCATTACTGCGAATTCGTGATCGACGGTGTTGCTGCGATGAATCCGTATCTTCCGATCGGCTACGGCTGCGGCAAGGCGATGAACTTCTTTGAGATCCCGGATCCGGATTTCGATTGGTATCTCCTTCGCGACGTGCCGCACGGCGCGGTCCACCGCGAGCTCTATAAGAGCGAGCTGACCGGACGGTGGAGAACGGCGCTCGTGTATACGCCCCCCGGATATACCGAAGAAACCGGGGAGCGCTATCCCGTCCTCTATCTCCAGCACGGCGGGGGAGAAAACGAAACCGGATGGATCTGGCAGGGGAAGATCGATTTCCTGCTCGACAACATGATCGACGCCGGTCTTGCCAAAAAGATGATCGTCGTGATGGAATCGAGTGCCGCGTTCCTCGAAAACGGGGACGGTACTTTCCGGATGGGTGATTTTCCGAAGGTGCTCTGCGAGGAAACGGTTCCGATGATCGATTCGCGCTACCGTACGATCCCGAATAAGGACGCCCGCGCGATGGCCGGCCTCTCGTTCGGCGCGGCGTATGCGCGCTATACGGTGCTCTCGCGCCCCG
>CACZON010000235.1 GCA_902782805.1 Oscillospiraceae bacterium | reverse complement strand
TGTTCGCAGAGCCAGAAATATTCGTTGCTCGTCTCAAAGCCGGATCCGCCGGAAAGCTCGAGCAGCAGCCCGGTCTGGCTTTCGCTCCAGCCGGGTTTATAGATCGAGGCGGTATCCTTCGCCTTCGCGGTGGTGACCCCGGCCCAGAGGAGCTCCTCGTATTTCTGCTGATAGATCTCCTCCTGCTCGACCGCGGTCGTATAGCCGCGCAGCAGCGGAAGTCGGAGCCCCGCTTCTTTCGCCGCGGCAGCCATCGCGGCAAGATCTTCCGCCGCGCGCTTTTCGAGGAAAACGCCTTCCACCGAATCGAGCTCCGGCGTGTAATCCTCCGGGAGCGGATGGATCGAATTAACGATGATCAGCAGATCGGAGTCGTCCTCCTCTTCCGGGAGGCCTGAAACGGGAACGGAAATTTCCGCGGAAGGCTCGTCGAGCGCGGAAGCGGCGGAGCTTTCCGTCTCTCTTCCGAGAAACTCGTCGAGCCAGTCCCAATGGAATCCGCCCGATTGTTTTGCCTGACGGACGAGCAGAACGGCCGCGACGATCAGCAGCAGAATCAGAAAGACGGTGATCGCGGTAATGACCTTGCGGATCACGGAGATTTCTTTTCGCTTCTGTCGGTCGGTCTTCTGCTTGCGGATCGGTTCGATCCGGTCGTCCGGCAGCAGGTTGAAAATCGCAGCGCTTTTTCTGCGATACGGTTTGCGTCTTAACATGGTTTTCCTGTTTGAATGTTTCTCTTCTGAATCTTACTGTTCAAAGAACGCCTTGAATCCCTTATACGCCATGTATACGTCGAGCTTGCCGACGATTTCAAACGGCGCGTGCATCGAAAGGACCGGAACGCCTACGTCGATCACGTCGACGTTGAGGTTCGCGATATACTTCGCAACCGTTCCGCCGCCGCCGAGGTCCACCCGGCCGAGCTCGCCCATCTGCCAGAGTACGGCGTTGTCGTTGAAAAGCTTGCGAACTTCGCCGACAAATTCCGCGCTCGCGTCGGAGGTCGCTCCCTTGCCGCGGGAACCGGTATACTTGCAGACGCCGACGCCGCGGTTGACGTAGCAGGAGTTCATCGGCTCGTAGGCGCGGTCGTAGGTAGGATCGAGCGCCGCGGTCACGTCGGCCGAAAGGCACTTCGATTTCGAGAGGACGCGGCGGACTTCGAGACCCTCGGCCTGGGCCAGATCTTCGACAAAATACGCAAGATAGGCAGAATTGAGGCCGGTGTTGCCATCGGATCCCGTCTCCTCTTTATCGGTCAGAACGGTGATAACCGTGTTTTCGGGGATCCCGGCGCAGTCCATCGCCGCCATCAGAGCCGGATAGGCGCAGACGCGGTCGTCGTGGCCGTAGGAGCCGATCATGCTGCGGTCGAAGCCGATATCGGTCGCCTTGAGCGTCGGGACGAATTCGATCTCGGCGGAAATAAGGTCTTCCTCCTCGATGCCGTAGGCGTCGTTGAGGATCTTGAGAATATTGAGCTTATACGCGTTCTTCTCCTCTTCTTCCCCCTCGCGGTAGGGGCGGCTGCCGACGAGAATATTGAGGTCCTCGCCCTCGATTGCCTTGCCGAGCGTTTTCGCGCTCTGTTCCTGCGAAAGATGCGGGAGCAGATCCGTGATGCAGAACTGCGGATCGCCCGCCTGTTCGCCGAGATTGAGCTCGACCGTTTCGCCGCTGCGCTTGATCACGACGCCGTGCATCGAAAGCGGCAGCGCCGTCCACTGATATTTCTTGATCCCGCCGTAATAGTGGGTTTTGAGCAGCGCAAGCTCGTTTTTCTCGTAGAGCGGCATCGGCTTTAAGTCGATGCGCGGGGAATCGATATGCGCGGCGGCGATGCGGACGCCATCCTTCGCGCCGTTTTTGCCGATGACGGCGAAAATCACGGATTTTCCGCGGTTGTTGAGATAGACTTTCGCGCCCGGCGCATACTTCGTTTCGGGATCGAAAGGCTCGAAGCCGTGTTTTTCGGCGATTTCGATCGACGTTTTCACCGCTTCGCGCTCCGTTTTGGAGCAATCGAGGAAGGTTTTGTATCCCTCGCAGAATTCGTAAGCGGAACCGATCTCATTTTCTTCGAGGCGCAGATAGCCGTTGCGGCGGTCAAGCGTCACTTTTTTCGCAAAATCAGACATGTTTCTATCTCCTTTTCAGTTAGAATTGATACAGCGTTTCATACTTTTCCTTGGCGGAAAGCACCTTGGAAACGTAATGCTTCGTTTCGGAAAAGGGAATCTCGGAGAGCGTTTTTCCGTCGGAGGAATAGCGTTCGTCCTCGAGCCACCGGTCCACGTTCCCCGGCCCCGCGTTGTAGGCGGCGATCGCGGCTTTTTCGTCGCCGTCAAACCGGTCCATCATGTATTTGAGCGTCAGGCAGCCGTAGCGGATATTGACCGCCGGATCGAAGAGAGCGTCGTGGGAATAAAGCTCCTCCCCCTCTTCAACGCGCTGGATCCAATCGAATGAATCCGGCAGAAGCTGCATCAGCCCGATCGCGCCCGCGCCGGACTGAGCATCCGCTTCGAATCCGCTTTCGGTGCGGATCACGGCGAAGATCAGCGCCTTTGAAAGGCCGGTTTCCTTTGCCATTTTGCTGACCTCTTCCTCGTAATCCGTCGGATAGAAGGCTTTTTCAACCTTATCGTAGCCGTACCGGAGAAACAGCCCGACGCAAACGGTCAGCAGCACAAGGAGGATCAGCGTTTTGAGCAGAATTCCATGTTTCTTTTTCAATCGATCACCTGAAGTTTCGTAAGCGCGGCGGCCAGATCGGCCTTCGGATCCGAAGAGCGTCCGTTGATCACGATATCCGCGCGGCTCTCGTAAAACTGATTCTTCTTCTGGCGCGCCATGCGCAGCTTTGCCTGCTCGAGCGTCAGGCCGTCGCGCCTGCGGATCCGCGAAAGACGCGTCTGATACGGCGCCGTAACGGCAAGGACGAAATCGCAGATCGAATCGAGCCCCGATTCATAGAGCAGCGGCACGTCGATCACGAATTTCCGCGTTTTCTTCCCGGCGCGCCCGATCCGCTCCCAGAGCAGACGGATCACAACGGGATGCGTGATCTCGTTGAGCCGTTTCGTCTTTTCGTCGCTTTGAAAGGCGCGCTGAGCGAGCAGGGCTCGGTTGAGATTCCCTTTTTCGTCGTAGAGATCGGCGCCGAACGCCTCCCGAAGCGCACGGGCGCAGTCTTCTTCGTTGACCGCTTCGCGCGCGAGCTGATCGGTATCGATCGCAAAAAAGCCGAATTCTGCTTCGAGCAGCTTTACAACGGTGCTTTTTCCGGCGCCGGTCGGACCGGTCACGCCGAGGATCAGACGTTTTTTCTCAGACATAAATCACCTTGAAACCCGCCGCCCGCATCAGGCGGTTATAGATCGCGAGGCTGACGCCTTCTTTGCGCGGAATATGCGCAAAAACGCGCGTCATCCCGAGCGCGTCGCATTTCCGCAGCGCGTCGAAGAGCAGATGCGCCTGGGTCAAAAAATCGAATTCCTTCCCGATCGGAACCGTCCGGCAGGAAAGCTTTGCGGCCTCTTCGTCGTAGCAGAGTGCCGCGGTCGTTTCGTCGCAATGGGAATTGATATAGGAAACGAACGCTTCCGGCGTCCCGGAGAGAACGAAGACATCGGCCTTTGGGGAATAATGCTTATACTTCATGCCCGGAGAGGATGCAACGGCGCCTTCGGCGAGCGGATCGGTCACTGCGGGATCCATCTCGACCTCGCCGAGGACCGCGCGCAGCATCTCGAGCGTCACCGCGCCCGGGCGCAGCAGCCGCGGCGTTTTGCCGGCAAGCGAAACCACGGTGGATTCCACTCCGACGCTGCATTCGCCGCCGTCGATGATCGCGTCGATCCGTCCGTTCATATCCTCAAAAACGTGTCGAGCGCTGGTCGGACTCGGTTTTCCGGAAAGATTCGCGCTCGGCGCCGCAAGGGGAACGCCGGCAGCCTTGATGATCGCGTTCGCAACCGGATGGGACGGATAGCGCACCGCGACCGTTTCGAGTCCGGCGGTCACTTCCATGGGGATCCGATCCGATTTCGGAAGGATCATCGTGAGCGGGCCGGGCCAGAAGGCCGCCGCCAGCTTTTTCGCGCTCGCGGGCACCTTTTGAACCAGCGGCGCAAGCTCCGAAACGTCGGCAATATGGACGATCAGCGGGTTATCCCCGGGCCGTCCCTTCGCTTCGAAGATCTTTTTGACCGCATCCGGATCGTAAGCGTTTGCGGCGAGCCCGTAGACCGTCTCGGTCGGGATCGCCGCGAGACCGCCCGCGCGCAGGATCTCGCCGACGCGTTCGATCGCCCCGGCGGTCGGTTCTTTGAAAAATTCCGTTTTCATCTCAGATTCCATTTTCCAGTTCGATGCGGTCTTCCATTTTCTCAGCGCGGTCCGCCGCGATCAGCGCATCGATCACTTCGTCGATATTTCCCGAGAGGAAGTCCTCGAGCCGGTAGATCGTAAAGCCGATCCGGTGGTCGGTGATTCTTCCCTGGGGATAGTTATAGGTTCGGATACGCTCGCTGCGGTCGCCGGTGCCTACCTGGCTTTTCCGCTCGGCCGAAATCTGGCTCTGCTGCTCGCGGAGGCTCTTCTCGTAAAGCCGCGCGCGCAGGACCTTGAGCGCCTTATCCTTGTTTTTATACTGGCTCCGCTCATCCTGGCATTCCACGACCATCCCCGTCGGGAGATGCGTGATGCGGATCGCGGAGGACGTTTTGTTGACTTTCTGGCCGCCGGCGCCGCTCGAGCGGAAGGTATCGATCTGGAGATCCTTCGGGTTGATCTCGATCTCCACTTCGTCGACCTCCGGCAGGACCGCAACCGTACAGGTCGAGGTATGGATCCTGCCCTGCGTTTCCGTTTCCGGCACGCGCTGAACGCGGTGGACGCCGCTCTCGTACTTGAGGCGCGAATAGGCGCCCTCGCCGCTTACGATAAATTCGATCCCGCGGTAGCCGCCGAGCTCCGTTTCGTTTTCGAAGACGGTTTCGATCTGCCAGCCCTTGGAAGCCGCATAGAGCGAATACATCCGAAAGAGCACCGCCGCAAACAGCGCCGCTTCCTCCCCGCCGGCTCCGGCGCGGATCTCCATGATCACGTTTTTGTCGTCGTTCGGATCCTTCGGGATCAAAAGGAGCCGGATCTCCCTCTCGCAAACCCCAAGCTGCTCCTTCTCGGCGGCGAGCTCTTCGGCCGCGAGCGCGCGCAGCTCTTCGTCGGGCTCGTTCTGCGCCATCTGCGAAAGCTCTTCGATCTCCCGCTCGAGCGCGCAGAACCTTCTGTATTTTAATACGAGCGGTTCGATCTCTTTATGCTCCTTCCGGATCGCGGAATAGGCCTTGAGGTCAGCCGTCACCGCTGGATCGTAGAGACGCCCGTTGAGCGCCTCGTAGCGCTCTTCAAACACTTTCAGATTTTCAAACAAGCGTCCTTACTCCTCCGGCTGCTCCGCACGTTCGACCGAGCGGATATTTTTTTCGCATTTCTGGCGCGTGAGCATAACCTCTCGCCCGCAGCCGGTGCAGCGGATCCTGAAGTCCATCCCGATGCGCAGAACGAGGAACTGCTTTGAGCCGCAGGGATGCGGCTTTTTCATGGTGATCCGATCGTTTACGCGAATATCCATCTCAAGCCGCTCCTTTCTGCGCGCCGCGCCTTCAAAAAACTCTATACATAGATGATTATATCATAATCGCGCCGTAAAGTAAACTTGAAAATACGATTCTCCCGCCGCAAAAAAACGCCCGCGAAAAACGCAGGCGTTTCATTTCCATTGTATGATCCCATTGTATTATCGGATCCCGAGCAGCCTTGCGATCGGCGGCATCAGCAAAAGTCCCAGCAAAAAAGAGAGCGCGTTCGCCGCAAAGGTCCGCAGAAAAAGGCGCAGGCTTCTCCCCCAGGCCGCCGAATAGACGAAGAATTCCACGGCAATAACGAGGATTTCTGCGATCGCAACGCTCGGTACGCCGTACGGCACGAAAAAGAGAAAGCAGAGGTTCATCGTCAGGTTTGTTGCGAGATTGACGCAGACGATCAGCAGCAGCTTTTCGCGCCCTTTGTATCCGCAGAAGAAAAGAAACGGCGTCTCGATCAGCAGCGTCAGGGCGCAGGCGATCAGCAGAAGGATCATTTCCGCCCCGCGCGGACGATGATCCAGATCGCGATCCCGATCGCCGAAAGAAGGATCGAGAGCACGATCACCAGCAGAATGATCGAAACGGCATTCGCGCCGCCGTAACCGAAGGGAACCGCAGCGTCGGCGGAGACGCCCGCCGCGCAAAAGAGCGCGATCAGCGCCGACCAGAGTAAAATCCGCAGTTTTTTCATAGGAAAAACTCCTTTCGTTATTTTTTCCGCCCCGCGCGAACGAGGATCCATATCGCTACCCCGACCGCCGAGAGGATCAGCGCAAGAGCGATCGAAAGCAAAATGACGGATGGTTGATCCGTTTGATAAAGAAACGGTTCGGAAGGGACGTCGGCCGAAACGCCCGCCGCGCAAAAGAACGCGATCAGCGCCGACCGGAGAAGGATCCGAAGTTTTTTCATAAGGAGCGCTCCTTTCCGTTTTTTC
>CACZON010000234.1 GCA_902782805.1 Oscillospiraceae bacterium | reverse complement strand
TATAATCTATCGTCATAGTTTGTCATCTCCACGAATTTCAACTGCCGGCCTACTCAATCTATTTCAAATAATCAGCATTTTTCGGTTCGTATGGTACTGAAACAAAAACTCGCTTTTGGCGGTACAGGCAGCATACAGTTTCCACGTTCGCCGTTCGCGGGAAAAGATCGACCGGCGTCAGCTCCGAAAGCGGATAGCCGGCCTGCGCAAACAGCTTCAGGTCGCGCGCAAGGGTCGCCGGGTCGCAGGAGACGTAGACGATTTTTTTCGGCGCCATGTCGGCGACCGTTTCGATCAGCTCGGCGCTGCAGCCTTTCCTCGGAGGATCGAGCGTAATAATATCCGGGCGGATTCCGCGTTTGAGGAAGTATTCCGCGGCCTACGCAGCGTCTGAACAGAGGAATTTCGCGTTGCCGATTTTATTGCGTCCGGCATTCGCGGCGGCGTCTTTGACCGCATCTTCTATGATTTCCACGCCGTAAAGCTCTTTTACTTTACTTGCCATCGTCAGCCCGATCGTACCGGTTCCGCAGTAAAGATCCAGCAAGATTTCCTCCGGCTTCGGATCGGCGTATTCGAGCGCTTTGCGGTAGAGCGTTTCCGTCTGGCGGTGGTTGACCTGATAGAACGAGAGCGGCTTGACCGAAAGCGTCAGCCCGAGCAGAAGGTCGGAGATTTCGCCTTTTCCGAAAAGCGTGCGCGTCGTTTCGCCGAGGATCACGTTGGTCTTTTTCGGATTGAGGTTAAGGAGGACCGAAACGACTCCGGGAACTTCCCTGAGCGTTTCAACGAGCGCCATGAGGTCTTTCGGTTCGCTTGCGGCAACGATGCAGACCATAATCTCGCCGCTGTCTTCACCGCAGCGCAGATAAAGGTGGCGCAGGCAGCCTTTTCCGGTTTCTTCGTCGTAAATGCTGTTGCTTCCGGATCGGACCCAATCGAAAAAGATCTTCTGGATCTCGGTAAAGGCGACCGGCTGCAGCAGGCAGTCCTCCATCGGGACGATCCGGTGGCTGTGGTTCGCGTAAAAGCCCATGACCGGCTTGCCCTCGCGGTTCTTTCCGACCGGGATCTGGGCTTTGTTGCGGTACCGAAGCGGATTTTCCGCGCCGAGGATCGGGCGAACGAGCGTCGGCGAGAGCCCGCCGATGCGGCTGATCGCGTCTTTGACGCGCTGCTCCTTATAGCGCAGCTCCGCCTCGTAGGAAATATGGCGGAATTCACACCCGCCGCAAAGAGAAAAGATCGGGCAGTCGACCTCGCAGCGGTCCGCAGAGGGGAAGAGAACCTTCGAGAGCTTTCCGACCGCGTAGTTCTTCGCGATCTTGATGATCCGCGCTTCGATTGTATCGCCGACCGCCGTCTGCGCAACGAGGACCGCCATGCCCTCGTATTTCCCGACGCCTGCGCCTTCCGAGGTCATCCCAGTGATCTCGATGGTGATAAGTTCGTTCTTCTTCATGTTTTGTTTCACCTGTGGTGTCTTGATTCGGTGCTCTCAAACGGCTGCTCAGAACACTTTGATCCGGTTGAATCCCGGCTTGAGCGATTCAATCGGACCGGCGGGGCCGCCGCTGCGGCGAAGCTCGCCGAAATAATCGCGGTCGAGCGTCAGGAAGCTGCCGTCCGGGTTGTCGAAAACGGCGTCGGGAAGATGCGCGACGCCGAGCGTAGCCGTCGATTGAATTTCCGTTCGGAGCGAGAAAAACTCCTCCGGCAGGGTAATCTCGAGCCAGACGCCGCCGCAGTCGTCAAAAATGCGAACCTGCGGGTCGAAATCCCCGAGTGCGCAGAAGGTTTCTTCCCGATCGAAATGCCCCGCGCCGCGCAGATAGGCGTTGCGGTCGATATAGACCGGTTGTCTGACGGCGAAGTATTTGACGTGATCGACCCCGGGGGCGGCCTTCAGCTTTTCAAGGTATTCTTCAAAGGAAGCGCAAAAGCCTTTGTACAGCTCGGTGCCGCACGCAGAATCCGCGGCGATCGGCTCGACGCCGCCGAGAAAGATATTGTTGAAGTACCGGTCGTCGCCGCCGAAGATAAAGGCGGTGCCGAGCGGCGCGGTCGAATGGGCGAAATGATAGGGCGTCGTGCGGTCGAGCGCGTCGACGCGGCGGATGCTGCCGCAGAAGAGATTGTTGACGTAGGCGCCGCCCTGCGAGACGTTGTCGAGGCAGTAATCCGAAGCGAGAATATTGTTCTCGATAAGATGCGGGCCGTGGGAGACTTCGATGAACAGGTCGCGGACGTTGCGGCAATAGAGATTTCGGAAAAGATGCGCGCCCTGCGCCTGCCAGTCGAGCCAGGTGCCGAGGGTGCAGTCGTGAATATAATTATCGTGGATCGAAACGTCGATTGCGGCGTGAAGCTTGATTGCGCCGATTTCGGCGCCGTAGAACTCGTGCTTCGTTCCGATGTTCCAGATCTCGTTGCCGCAGATTTCGCTTCGGATACAGCCCATATGGCCCACAACGGCGTTCTGGCCGCAGTTGCAGATCTTATTGTTTCGAACGATATGGGATCCGACGGATTCATAGTTCCAGCCGCGCGAAAGCGATCGAAAAACGGCTTCCATCTGATACTGATAGCCGGATTTGACCATCGTGCGGGTATAGTCGTTGTTTCCGGTGGAGGCGTCCTTCCCGAGCGAGATCGCGCTGCATTTCGCATCGTGGATATAATTGTTCTCGATGATCCAGCCGCGGCTCCAGTTCGGCCCGAGCAGGGCGGGCTGGTCGGCCGTCGGCGGGGTGAAGGGGCAGGCCGCCTGCGCCATCTCGAAGCCGCGTACGGTGATATAATCGAGACCGGTGCGCTCCGGATAGAAGCAGCTTCTGCGTACGTTGATTTCCGTCAGCTCGCGGTTCGGATCAGCTTTGCCGAAATTCGCGTAGATCGTGGTTTCCTCCTCGTCAACGCAGGCGAACCAGCGCCGGAGCGTCCCTTTCGGGTCGGGATGAGGAACCGGTTTCGTGATCCAGGGCGGCGCAAAGCCGGTCGTGCGCTCCTTCGGCGCGTAAACCGCCGCGAGGCTTTCCGCTTCATAGAGGGACCGGCCGTTTAAGTATACGTCGCCGGCATGGACCGGGTATTCCGTCGGATGAAGGAACCAGTCGCCCCAGAGTGTTTCCTTGAAGGGATTGTAATCGCCGAAGAACGAATTCGGGAGGACCGCTTTCCAGACGCCGTCGCCGCTGTGCTCCCAGCCGGTGATGCGCTCCGAGCCTTTAATCACAACGCGTTCGCCTTCGGCCGCGGTATAGACGATCCTGCTCAGCTCGTTTTTGCCGCCGCGGGCGGGCTTGACCCATTCGCGGTATTCTCCTTCGTGTACGACAACGGTATCGCCGGCGTCTGCGAGGGAAGCGGCCTTTGAGATGGTCCGAAGCGGGGCGGCTTCGTCTCCGCTGCTGCAGTCGTTTCCTTTCGGAGAGACGTGATAGATACGGCTCATATTCCGAACCTCCCGGTTTTCTGAATTTTTCTGTTTCTATCATACCGAAAACGTTTTTTCAAAACAAGAGGGAGCGGCAAATTCTCCCTGAAAAACCGAAAGGGAGCAGATTTTCTTCCGGAAAAGAGTTTTTTCACCTTTACAATTGCGGCCGATCCGAATTATAATAATTACTGAGTTTACAGCGGAAGGAGGCGAAGCGATGAGCTGGATTGAAAAGCACATGAAAGGGATCGTGATGTTTGCGGCGGTTTTCATCGCTTTGCTCTTTGTTCTGCTCGAAATCGGCCGCGCGGTCAAAACCCCGAACGACCGCCGGGAGCCGACCGCCGTGATTCAGGACGACGAGGTCAAGGATACGGCTGCCCAGAGCGGTTATACGAGCATTCTTTCCGACCTGATGTATTCTCAGCTCAGCCCGGAGGAAAAAGCCCTCTATGTCCTGATTTCGGAAGGCGTTCTTCGCATCAAGAAGGATCCGAACGAATCCGGCACCTATCCGCTTGAAGAGATTCGCTACGAATACGGCCGGCTCAGCGGTTATTCGATCAACCGCGCGCTTTCGGCGTTCCTTTCGGAAAATCCGGACGTTTTCTGGATCTCGAATACCTATACCTACGTCTACGGCAGCAATTCCACCGTGCTGAATCTTCAGTCCTACGCCTCTGCCGACACCTGCGCTTCGATGGCGCAGGAGCTGATCGACGTTCTGCATACGTTTGTGGCGAATCTCGGCAATTCGATCGATGAATACCGCCGCGAAAAGTACATCTTTGATTTTATCACGGAGCGCTGTTCCTATGATTTTGCGGCCGCGAACGGCGGCGAAAACTGGACGACTTATACGATCTACGGCGCGCTCGTTGAAGGAAAAGCCGTCTGCGAGGGCTATGCGCGC
>CACZON010000233.1 GCA_902782805.1 Oscillospiraceae bacterium | reverse complement strand
TCCGCAGATAGGAGCAGGCTTATCTTCCCGGCAAGGTACTGCTGAGATAGGAGCTATCGTTCTGCCCTCGGTGAGCATAAACGGGGCCCCCGAAAAGTCGACAGACTTTTTGGGGAGAAGGAGGAATCGCCCGATAGATGAAGCCGCGATTCGCTTTGCGGATCGCAGCGAATCCGCAAGGGCGAATTCCGACGCGCCCGGCAGGAAATAAAACCGGCTCCGCCTTTGTTTTCTTTTTTTAGCCGTGAATGAATAATCATACTGAAAAAAGCCGCTCGAAACAGAGAGATCAGGCGCTGAAACACAAGGATAAAATTCCGAAAAACGATTTTCGGCGGCTGCGTTTCCGAACGGAACCCCAAGATTATTCTGTATATTCCGCTGTATAATCGACGCAATTCGTATATTCTTATCATTCCTGCACAGTTTTGCGCCGAAAAATCCGGCAATGTTCGGCGTGAAAACGCTTGCAATTTATAAAATACATGCTATAATGTATACATATTCAAAAAGCAAACGTTTTTAACGCATCGCTTACACGCAGGAGGAAAAAATATGAAAAAGATCGTTGCTTTAATATTAGCGGTACTGATGCTCGCGGCGGTATTCGCCGGGTGCTCGAAGGAAGAGAAGACCCTGAAGGTCGCGCTCAGCCCCGACTTCGCGCCGATGGAGTTCGTCGATTCCTCGAAGGCCGGCCAGGATTCCTACGTCGGCTTCGACGTAACGCTCGCGAAGTTCATCGCGAAGGAACTCGGTTACAAGCTCGAAATCGTCCCGATGAGTTTCGACGCCTGCCAGGTCGCCGTGGAAGTCGGCTCCGTGGATCTTTCGATCTCCGGCTATTCCTGGACAGAGACCCGCGCCGCGAACTACAATCTTTCCGATTACTACTATGCCGGCGACAACGAAACCGAGCAGATCATCATCACCCAGAAGAGCAAAGAGAACACCTTTACCTCCGCTGCGGATTTCTCCGGCAAAAAGGTAGCCGCGCAGAACGCTTCTCTGCAGTATGATCTTTGCACCTCCCAGCTTCCCGAAGACTGCGAAATCGTACAGGTCGGCGATCTGACCACCGCGCTGCTGCAGCTGATGAACGGCGACTTCGACGCGATGGCGGTTGCAAAGGGCAACGGTGACGTATTCATCTCCGCGCATCCCGAGGAGCTTGGCTATTCCGGCTTTGAGTTCGAAGTGGATGAAAAGTTCGAAGCGAACGTCATCATGCTTCCGAAGGGCGCCGATGAGCTGACCCAGAAGGTCAACGCCGCGCTTAAAAAAGCGTACGACGCCGGTTACTACAAGACCTGGTACGATGAGGCCATGGCGCTTGCCACGGGCGACACCGCGCAGGAAGTTACCTACGACGACAACGGCAGCGTGGTAGAATAAGCGAACGGTACCGTTTCTCGAACATCGAAATACGTTCAAATACAGGATAGAGGTTTCCTTTATCCTGTATTTTGATGAAACAACTTGGAGGAAACCATGTTCAGCTTTGAAAACGTCATCAAACTGATTCAGCAATACTGGAAGGTCTTCCTGCTCGAGGGCGTGAAATACACGCTGCTGCTCTCGATCGTCACCGTCTTTTTCGGCGCGATCTTCGGCTCGATCCTCGCGCTGGGCAAGATGTCGCGCATCGCGCCGCTTCGCTGGCTTGTGACCGCCTACGTCGAGATCATCCGCGGTACGCCGATGCTGCTGCAGCTTTATTTTTTCGCATTCGTTCTGCCGAAGGTACTCCCGATTGTCGATACCTATACGGCCGTACAGATCGCGCTGATCTGCAACAGCGCCGCCTACGTTTCGGAGGTCATCCGTTCCGGCATCCAATCCGTCGATATCGGCCAGACGGAAGCCGCCCGCTCGCTCGGCATGACGGGACGCCAGACGATGATCCATATCGTTCTGCCGCAGGCGATCAAGAATATTCTTCCCGCGCTCGGCAACGAATTCATCATGATCATCAAGGATACCTCGCTCGGCTCGACCTTCTTCATCGGCGAGGTTATGACCTCCTATCTGAAGGTCAAGGGCGCAACGTACCTCGCGCTCGAAGCGCTGATCATCATCGCGGTGATCTATTTCGTACTGACCTTTACTCTGAGCAAGATCTTTGCGAAAGTTGAAAGGAGGCTGAAAGCATGAACGAGCCGATGATCAAAACGGTCGATCTTCATAAGAGTTTCGGCGCGCTGCACGTCTTAAAAGGCGTGAGCGAAGAGATCATGCCCGGCGAAGTCGTAACCGTCATCGGTCCCTCCGGCGGCGGCAAGAGCACGTTCCTCAGGTGCCTCAATCTCCTCGAAACCCCCGAACAGGGTCAGATCTTCTTTGAAGGCGTGGAGATCACCGGCAAAAAGGTCGACGTCAATCTCCACCGCCAGAAGATGGGGATGGTTTTCCAGCATTTCAATGTTTTCCCGAACCTGACCGTGCTCGACAATATCACGATCGCCCCGAAGCTTGTCAAGAAAATGGACAAGAACGAAGCAGAGGAGCGGGCGAAAGAGCTGCTCTCGCGCATCGGTCTGCTCGAAAAGGCGAACGACAAGCCCACGAGTCTTTCCGGCGGCCAGAAGCAGCGGCTCGCGATCATCCGCGCGCTCGCGATGGAGCCGGACGTCATGCTCTTCGACGAGCCGACCTCCGCGCTTGACCCGGAGATGGTCGGCGAAGTGCTCGCCGTTATCAAGGAGCTCGTAAAATCCGGCATGACCTCCGTGATCGTGACCCACGAGATGGGCTTTGCGAAGGAAGTTTCGGACCGCGTGCTTTTCATGGACGACGGCCTGATCGCCGAATCCGGCAAGCCGGACGACCTTTTCAACCACCCGCAGAATCCGAGAACAAAAGAATTTTTGAGCAAGGTTTTATACTGACGCAACGCAATGATTCTTGTTTTTGAAAAAGGAGCCTCCCCATGAAGAAAAGCGATCTTTACGAGCTCATCAACGGAAAAGCGCAGGAGTTTATCTCGATTTCCGATCAGATCTGGGAATACGCGGAGCTTTCTCTGCAGGAATACAAATCCGCCGCGCTTTATAAGGAGCTGCTCAAAAAAGAGGGCTTCACCGTTGAGGAGAACGTCGCCGGGATTGAAACGGCTTTTACCGGGACCTACGGCAGCGGCCGCCCGGTCATCGGTATTTTGGCCGAATTCGACGCGCTCTCCGGCCTTTCGCAGGAGGCCTGCGCCACGCAGTACCGGGAAATGATCCCCGGCGGAAACGGCCACGGCTGCGGCCACGAGCTGCTCGGCGCGGGTTCCTTTGCGGCGGCGGTGGCGATCAAGGCCTATCTTGAAGAAAAGGGCGAAGGCAGCGGAACCGTGATCTTCTACGGCTGCCCCGGCGAGGAAGGCGGCGCCGCAAAGGCGTTTATGGCGCGCGAGGAGATGTTCTGCCCGCTCGACGCCGCGCTGACCTGGCACCCGGGCGACGCGAATGCCGTTATCACCGGTTCCTACAACACGAGCATCCAGGTGGAATACAAATTTACCGGGATCGCGGCCCACGCGGCCGGAAATCCGCACATGGGGCGCAGCGCGCTCGACGCGGTGGAGCTGATGAACGTTGCGGCGAACTTTTTGCGCGAGCATATCCCGACGACGGACCGCCTCCATTATTCGATCACGGACGCCGGCGGCGTCTCGCCGAACGTCGTTCAGGCGAAAGCGCAGGTGCTTTACATGATCCGCTCCGACAACGTCCCGAATACGAAAAAGCTGCTCGCCCGGCTTGATAAAATCGCCGAGGGCGCCGCGATGATGACGGAAACGATCCTTTCCCGCCGGTTTATCGACGGCACCGCGGACTGCCTGACAAACGAAGTGCTCGAAAAAACGCTTCACAGGAATTTCGAGCCTGCCGGTATGCCGCATCCGAACGAAAAGGACTGGGAATTCGCGAAAGCGCTCTATCAGACGTACGATCATTCCCACCTTCCGGGCGACGGCCTGTGCGACGATCCTTCGGTCCGCGCGTTCGTTCTTGAAAAGACGCAGAACAACACCCGCGCGATCAACGATTTTCTCGTACCGTACTTCCACAGCGAAGCGGTGATCCCGGGCTCGACGGACGTCGGCGATGTTTCCTGGCAGACGCCGACCGCGCAGTTCAATACGGCCACCTGGCCCTCCGGCTCGCCCGGCCATTCCTGGCAGAACGTTTCTGCCGGAAAGAGCGATTACGCCCACAAATCGATGCTCTACGCCGCGCGGATCCTGGCGGGCGCGGCCTACGATCTTTATGAGGACCCGGAGCTGCTTCGGCAGGCGCAGGAGGAATTCAAAGCAAAAACCGCCCTTCAGGGCTATATCTGCCCGATCGAGGAGGGCGCCGTTCCGGTCATTGCGGGAACGAGC
>CACZON010000232.1 GCA_902782805.1 Oscillospiraceae bacterium | reverse complement strand
TCGCGAAAAACGCGTCGGAGGTATCGATTTCCGAGATCCGCTCCCGGATCGAAAACGCCGGCGAACAGTCCGAACGCTGGATCGAACGCGAGCGCGAGGCGCAGGAGCTCCTTCAAAAATACGACGAGGAGATCGAAGAAGCACGGGCGCAGATCACAGCGGCCAAAAACGTGATCTCAGGGCGGGAGATCCGGATCGGCAGCCGCGAAAAGCGCGTTTCACAGCTTACCGAAAAAGTTGAAAAAGCCCGGCTTGAAGTGGAATCCGAGAACCGCCGCGCGCGGCTTCTCGAGGATCTCGAAAAGAATATGGAGGGCTTCGGCTACAGCGTCAAAACGATCCTCCAGGAAGCTTCGCGCGGAACGCTCCGCGGGATCCGCGGCCCTGTTTCCCGTTTGCTGAAGGTGCCGGAAAGATATTCGGTCGCCGTGGAAGTGGCGCTGGGCGCCGCGCTCCAGCAGATCGTTGCCGAAACGGAAGAAGACGTCAAGCAGGCGATCAATTACCTCAAAACCAAAAACGCCGGACGGGCGACCTTCCTGCCGATGAGCGTGATCCGGGCGAATCCTCTTTCGGAATCGGGGCTTTCCGATTGCGCCGGGTTCGTCGGCATGGCCAGCGAGCTGTGCTCCTGCGACGGCGATTATAAACAGATCAAGGATTATCTCCTTTCGCGGATCGCAGTTGCCGAGGATTTCGACAGCGCTGCCGCGATCGCGAAAAAATACCGTTACCGCTTCCGGGTCGTCACGCTTGACGGTCAGGTGATCAACGCGGGCGGTTCGATGACGGGCGGCTCGCTCCAGAAAAACGCGGGATTGTTAAGCCGCGCTTCCGAGATCGAGCGGATCCGCAGAAACGCGGGGGAACTGCTGAAAAGACAGCAGGAGCTCGAAGCGCAGGCAAAAGCCGCCGCCGATGAGCTCTCGCTCGAGACGGCGGAACTTACCGCCGCGCAGGCGCAGCTTGCCGCCGCGCAGGAAGAGGAATTCAAGCTTACCACCGAGCAGCGCCGCATCGAATCGGAAGCCGCGCTCTCGAGAGAAAATATCGAAAATATCAAAAACGAAATTTTCCTTCTGGAAGGCAGGGCGAAAGAGCTTGCCGCGGAAGGCGAAAAAGCGCAGGAAAAGGCCGGCGGGATTGAACGGCAGATCGAAGCGGTGACCGCCTCGATCGACCGGCTGAGTCTCGACCGCGAGGCGCTCAACGCAAAGCTTTCCGAGATGAACGAGCATCTCTCCGAACTGCGCTATTCGGCGCTCGAAGCGAAAAAGGACGCGGATGCGCTCGAGCTTTCAGCACAGGAACTCGAAGCGCGCCGGAAAATCAGCCTGGAACGCCGGGAAAATCTCGAGGAAGAGATCGAAACGCTCAAAAACCTCAATCAAACGCTGCTCGAGGCGGAAGAGGCCGCGAAAAACGAAGCCGAAAGCCTGCGGAAAGCCGCAGCGGCGCTGCGGGAGCGCGCGCAGGAGCTCTACGGCGAGCGCACCGGGCTCGATACCGAGATTACCCGGCTGCGTGCCGAGATGCGGGAAAAGACCGCCGACCGCGAGCGCGTATCCCACGAGCTTGCAGTCCTGACGGAGCGGAAGAACAATCTCCAGAAGGAATACGATACGATCATTTCAAGCCTTTGGGAGGAATACGAGCTGACCCGCCGCGAAGCGGAGCAGATCGCGCAGATTCCGGAGAATCCGAACGCCGCACGTCGCGCGCTCGGCTCCGTACGCAATAAGATCAGAGCCCTCGGAAACGTCAACGTCTCGGCGATCGAGGAATTCCGGGAGGTCTCCGAGCGGTACGCGTTTTTAAGCGACCAGATCGCCGATATCGAAACCTCGAAGGATGAGCTTCTCCGCCTGATCCGCTCGCTGATGGGTCAGATGAAGGATCTCTTCGAGGAACGGTTCGAGAAGATCAACCGGAACTTCACGCAGATTTTCCGCGAGCTGTTCGGCGGCGGAAAAGCGTATCTGAGCCTGACCGAGCCTCAGGACGTTCTGGCGTCGGGGATCGGGATTTTCGTTCAGCCTCCGGGGAAGATCGTTTCCAATATCGATCTGCTCTCCGGCGGAGAAAAAGCGCTCGTCGCGATCTGCATCTATTTTGCGATCATGAAGGTTTCGCCGCCGCCGTTCTGCGTTCTCGATGAGATCGAGGCCGCGCTCGACGAGGTCAACGTCGGTAAATTTGCCGCGTATCTGCGCCGGATGAACGAAAATACGCAGTTTATCGTGATCACGCACCGCCGCGGAACGATGGAAGAAGCGGACGTACTTTACGGCGTTACGATGCAGAACGAGGGACTTTCGAGCCTTTTGACGCTGCACCCCTTCTCGCCGGAAGCGGAAGAAGCGGTTGAGGATTAGTTTTGGGAGGAAAACATGGGACTTTTTGAAAAAATAAAAAACGGACTTCGTAAATCGCGCGAAGGGATCTCGAGCCGCATCCAGAAAATGCTCGCTTCCTTCCGCTCGATCGACGAGGACCTTTTTGACGAGCTCGAGGAACTCCTGATCCTCGGCGACGTCGGCGTCAATACGACCGAGCGCATCTGCGAGCGTCTGAAAGACGAAGTCAAGCTGCGCAATATCAAGGATCCGATGGAAATCTACGGGCTTCTCGAAGAAACCGTATGCGAGATGATTTCGGGCGATGAGGAGATGCATATCTCTACCGTCCCCTCCGTGATCCTCGTGATCGGCGTCAACGGCGTCGGCAAGACGACGACGATCGGCAAACTCGCCGCAAGATACCGCAGCGAGGGAAAACGCGTTGTCATCGCGGCGGCGGATACGTTCCGTGCGGCGGCGATCGAACAGCTCGAAGTCTGGGCAGAGCGCGCCGGCGCGGATCTGATCAGTCATCCCGAGGGGAGCGATCCGGCTTCGGTTGTTTTTGACGCGATCGCGTCCGCAAAATCCAAAAAAGCCGATCTCGTGATCTGCGATACGGCCGGACGGCTCCACAACAAGAAAAACCTGATGGCGGAGCTTTCCAAAATCGAACGGATCATAGACCGCGAGCTGCCCGATGCGGATAAAGAGGTGCTCCTGGTGCTCGACGCCGCAACCGGCCAGAACGCCGTAAACCAGGCGTCGGAATTCTCAAAGGCGACTTCGATCACGGGCATCGTGCTGACGAAGCTCGACGGAACCGCCAAGGGCGGCGTGATCCTGCCGATCCGCGAGGATCTGAAGATACCGGTGAAGTTTATCGGCGTCGGCGAACAGATCGACGACCTTCAGCCGTTCGATGCAGCCGTCTTTTCGAAGGCGCTGTTTGAAAGAGAGGATTCGGATTGAAATTTGTAATTGCAACCCATAACACCCATAAATTGGAAGAATTCGAGCGCATCTTAACGCCGCTCGGCCTGCGGATTGCCCTGCGCGAGCTTTCCGAGGTGGACGAAACCGGAGAAACGTTCGCGCAAAATGCGTTTTTGAAGGCCGAAAGCGCGATGAAGGAGACCGGACTGCCCGCAATCGCGGACGATTCCGGCCTGATGGTCGACGCGCTCGACGGCGCGCCGGGCGTCTATTCCGCGCGCTATGCGGGCGAAGGCGGAACCTATGACGACGTGATCGAAAAGCTGCTCTACGAAATGCGCGGCGTTCCCGAGGGCGAGCGGACCGCGCGGTTTGTCAGCTCGATCTGCTGCGTATTCCCGGACGGGGAAACGCTCCGCGCCGAAGGCGTCTGCGAAGGGGTGATCGCGTTTGAAAAGCGCGGCAAGGGTGGATTCGGCTACGATCCGGTTTTCCTTTGCGGCGAAAAAAGCTTTGCCGAAATGAGCGGCGCCGAAAAGGACGCGGTGAGTCACCGGGGCCGAGCGCTGCGTGCGTTTTCGAAGATCTTGGAAGAGCGGATCGGAAAGGGAGAATCAGATGTTAACGAGTAAACAGCGCGCCTTTTTGCGTTCGCTCGGCGCAAAGGAAGGCGCGATCCTGATGGTCGGCAAGAGCGGAATGAGCGCCGAGCTTTCGAAAAGCGCAGACGAAGCGCTGAAAAAGCGCGAGCTTATCAAGGGGAAAGTGCTCGAATCCGCGCCTGTCGACGTAAAGGAAGCGGCGGCGCAGATTGCCGAAGAAACGAAGAGCGAGCTTGTCGCCGTTACCGGCCGGACTTTCGTCCTTTACCGTAGAAACGAAGACGAACCGAAGATCTTTTTGCCGAAAGCGAACCGAAAAGGGTGAGAAATTGAGAACCGCGATCTACGGCGGATCGTTCAATCCGATCCACAACGCCCATCTGCATCTGCTCCGCAGCATTCAGGAACAAATGAATTTCGACCGCCTTTTCCTGATCCCCGCCGGGATTCCGCCCCATAAATCCGCGGGCAAGCTGGCCGGCGCGGCCGAGCGGATCGAGATGTGCAATCTTGCGCGCTGTGAGCTTTCGATGCCGGTGCACGTGCTCGATCTCGAGGTTCGCCGCGAGGGAAAAAGCTATACGGCCGAAACGCTCCGGCTGCTTTCCGAGCGCTATCCTCAGGACCGGTTTACCCTGATCATGGGGGAGGATATGTTCCGGACGCTCGGCACCTGGTGGCATCACGAGGAGATCTTCCGTCTCGCCGAAATCTGCGCGGTCAAGCGCAGCGAGGAAGGCGACACCGCGATGGCCGGGCTTGCGAAAGAATACGAAAAGGAAGGCGCCGTCTGCCATATCGTCAAGGCGGATTTCCTTGATATTTCTTCCACCGCGATCCGCGAAAAAGTTTTGAACGGCGAAGAGATCTCTTCACTCGTCCCCGAAAAGGTTGCGGCGTATATTTTCCGCAATGGCCTTTATAAAGACGATCCGGTTTTTGAAGCATACCGGCTCGAAATCCAAAAGAGGCTCTCCGATGCGCGCTATTACCACAGCCTCTGTGTTGCGAAAGCCGCAAAATCGCTTGCGAAGCGCTACGGAGCCGACCCAAAGAAGGCAGAACTCGCCGGCGTTCTCCACGATATTCTGAAGGATACGCCGAAAGAGGAGCAGTTGCAATTTGCGCAGCGCTTTGGTATAATATTAGATAATTTCGAACTTGCCTCGAAAACGCTGCTCCACGCAAAGGTCGGCGCGGCGTTCCTCGAGCGGGAGCTCGGCGTAACGGATCCGGAAATTCTCGACGCGGTCCGGTATCATACTACCGGAAAAGCCGGGATGAGCCTGCTGACCCGGATCATTTTCACCGCGGATTTTATCTCCGACGACCGTGAGTATCCCGGAGTTACGGAAATGCGGAGCATGGCGGTATCTGATTTGCGCGAAGCAATGCTCGAAGGTCTCGCGTTCACGATCTCGGAGCTTACGGAAAAACGCCGGGTCATCCATCCGGATACTTTACGCGCTTACAACGCGCTGATTTTTGAGAAAGAAGGAACAACGCTTTGACGTCCCTCGAAAAAGCGGTTTTCGCCGCAAAAGTATTAGACGATAAAAAAGCCTTTCAGATCGAAGTGATCGACGTTCGGAAAATCTCCGATATTACGGATTATTTCGTGATCGCCAACGGCAGCGTAAACACCCACGTTCATTCGCTCGCGGATGAGCTGGAGCTCAAGCTGCGCGAACAGGGGATTCATCCGCTCCATATCGAGGGATACGCCTCCGGCAACTGGGTGCTGCTGGATTATACCGATGTGATCATTCATATTTTTACGCCCGAAACCCGGGACTTCTATGACCTTGGGCGACTATGGAACGACGGTGAACGCATCAAGGTCGATTATGAAGAAAAGAAAGAAGAGGCGTAAAAATGGCATATTACGATTTTAAGAAAATTGAGAAAAAATGGCAGGACCGCTGGGACGAAACCCGCGTTTTTGAGGCGCAGGACGATTTTTCGAAGAAAAAATTCTACGG
>CACZON010000231.1 GCA_902782805.1 Oscillospiraceae bacterium | reverse complement strand
GATCAGAGCTGCAACGGAGCTCGGAAGGCCGTCGATCAGAATCGGAATCCGGTATAGCGCCGCACCGATATACAGACCCGCAAGGCCGGCGAGATCGAAACCGCCGACTTTTGCGAGAACGTCGAGCGCGTCGTCGGGATCGGGGCGGTTGATTTCAATTGCTTTTCTGAGCGCGTTCTGTTTGCGCAGAAGTCCTTCGTCCGAAAGGCCTGCGCCGCGTCCGGTCGTATCCTCCACGGGAAGGCCGAGCAGAACGGAAGCGACGGCGCTTGAAGTAGAGGTATTGCCGATCCCCATTTCGCCGGTGACGAGGATTTTATAACCCGCTTCCTTCAAAATTTTCGCAAGACCGATTCCGTTGCGAATCGCCGAAGCCGCCTGCTCCTTCGTCATCGCCGGGCCTTTTGCCATATTGGCGGTCCCGCTGCCGACGGAAAGATCCATCACGCCTTCCACACGGTGAAGCATCCCGAAATCGGCGGCAAAAACGTCGGCCGAAGCGGATTTTGCCATCAGGCATACCGAGGATTTATGCTCGGAAATGCGTTTTGCCATCGTAGCGGTAACGGAAGCGTCCGTCTGCGTAACGCCCTCTTCGACGATTCCGTTGTCCGCGCAGCAGACGACGACCGCGCGCTTCTCGAGGTGAACGTTTTCGTCTCCGGTGAGCCCGGCCATCTGTCGGATCGCTTTCTCAAAGCGTCCGAGGCCGTCGAGCGGCTTGGCAATGGCGTCCCAATGCTCCTGCGCCTTTTGAAGCGCGGCTGCGTCGAGCGGCGCGATCGCCTCGTTCAGCGCGGTAAAGAACGCCGCTCCCTCATTCGGGTCGAAAGCGGTTTTGATCTGCTCCGTTTTCAGTTGGGAAGGGGCGATCCCGGCGCGCTGGGCGATCTCGGAAAAACGCCGATAGATGTATTCTGCGGCTTTCGGGGAATGCGGAATCGTACAGTTCGTACAGTTTTTGATCCCCTTTGCGGTATAGGTAAATCTGCCTCCGCATTTTTCGCCGAGCATATAGAGCGGGCAATAGCAGAAGAGGCAGTTGAATTCCTCCGGGTTGTCGACTTTATGGCAGGGAAAGTACGCGCAGGCGCGGTTGCAGAAAAATGACGAGCTGTTTTCCATAATGCTTCCTCTCTCTTATTCCCCGCGTTTTTCATCCATCGCATAGAGGATCGCGTTGACGATGCAGGCGGCAACGTTGCTCCCGCCTTTTCGGCCGCGCGCGACGATACAGGGGACGTTTGATTCGATGATCAGCTCTTTCGAGGGGATTACGTTGACAAAACCGACCGGTACGCCGATGATGAGCTTCGGAGTATAGCCTTCATCGATCAGCTCGCGAAGACGCAGAAGCGAAGTCGGCGCGTTGCCGATCGCAAAAATGACGTTTTCACCGAGGCGGGAAGCTTTGTCCATGCTGACTCTGGCGCGCGTTACGCCTTTTTCCTTCGCTTCGGCGGCAACGTCAGGATCCGACATAAAGCAGACCGTTTTGCAGCCGAATTTTTCCGCCGTCTTTTTGCTGATCCCGGAATAGGCCATCTGCGTATCGGTTACAATCGTGGCGCCGCCGCGGATCGCATCTTTTGCGATTTCAACGACGTTCGGCGAAAAATAGAGGTTGTCAACGTATTCAAAATCCGCGGTAGTATGAATCACGCGCTTGATGATCGGGGCTTTTTCGGGATCGAGCACGCGATCGCCGAGCTCGCGGGTGATGATCGCAAAGCTCTCTTTTTCGATCTCGGCGGGCGCGATGTTCCGGATCTTCATCGGATCCCCTCCTCTAAAATTCGGTAGATTTTTTCGATATCCATCGATTTGCGCAGCGTCTCGGCAAGAAGGTCGTACTGCTGCTCCTTGTATTCCGCGCCGGAAACCGCGCCGAGCTTTGAAGGATCGACGCCTTTTTTCGCCGCAAGCGAACGGATGATCCCGCCGGCGACCTCGTCGCCGTCGAAGATCCCGTGGACGTAGGTTCCGTAGATGCTGCCGGACTGGCATCCGTCGGATTTCGTTTTGTCGGAAACGAGATCGGAAATCTCCGAAATCGGAGCATCCGTCTGCGTCGTTCCCATATGGATCTCATAGCCTTCGAACGCAGCTCCGGAAAGAGCCGCGAAAACACCGCCGATTTTTCCGAGCCTTCCGGAAACGCGCGTACGCGTTTTTTCCGGCGTAAATTCCGTTTTGACCGGGAGAAGGCCCATTCCGCGCATTACGCCGCCGTGTTCGACGTTGTACGGATCGGAAAGCGCTTCGCCGAGCATCTGATAGCCGCCGCAGATCCCGAATACCGGGCCGCCGGACGCGGCGTACTGGGCGATCCTCGCTTCCAGTCCGTTCTGACGCAGCCAGAGCAGATCCGCCATCGTATTTTTCGTACCGGGCAGAACCACGAGATCGGGACTTCCGAATTCCCGGGTCGATTCGATATAGCGCACGGAAACGCCTTCGACCGCTTCGAGCGCGCGGAAATCGGTAAAATTCGAAAGACGCGGCAGGCGTACGACCGCGATATCGACCAGCGCGGCCGCTTTATTTACAAGGCGCGAAGAGAGGCTGTCCTCATCATCGATATCGAGCCGCATATAGGGAACGATCCCGACGACCGGGATATGGATCAGATCCTCGAGCATTCCGATCCCCGGATCGAGGATCGAAACGTCGCCGCGGAATTTGTTGATGATAACGCCCTTGATCATTTCGCGCTCATCGGGATCGACGAGTTCAACGGTTCCGTAAAGCTGAGCGAAAACGCCGCCGGGATCGATATCGCCGACGAGCAGCACCGGAGCCTTCGCAAGCTTCGCCATCCCCATATTAACATAATAATCGTCCTGCTTCAAGTTGATTTCCGCGGGACTGCCGGCGCCTTCGATCACGATGACGTCGTTTTGAGCGCTGAGCGTCTCGTAGGCGCGCATTACCTCGGGGACGAGATCTTTTTTGCGCTTAAAATATTCGCGTGCGGAAAGCTGGCTCCAGACCTCTCCGTTGACGATCACCTGAGATCCCATATCGCTCGACGGCTTTAGAAGAATCGGGTTCATCAGAACGGAGGGCTCGATTCCTGCGGCTTCCGCCTGAACGACCTGCGCGCGGCCCATCTCGAGGCCGTCTTTGGTGATATAGGAATTGAGCGCCATGTTTTGGGCTTTAAACGGTGCGACGCGCAGACCGTCCTGCTTGAAAATCCGGCAGAGACCGGCTGCGATCAGACTTTTTCCGGCGTTCGACATGGTTCCCTGAATCATAATCGGTTTTGCCATTCGGTTCACTCCTCTCCTGCGCAGCGCCGCAGAAAGCGCTCGATGAGCTTCGGATTCGATTCATAGAAAAGATGCGGAAAACCGCAGAGCAGATTTCCGGAAGCGATCATACAGTCCCATTTCCGTTTTCCGTTCGGCTTAACGGCGAGAAAGCTCTCTCCCGGATCTTCGCTTTCGAAATAATGGTATTCGTGGGCGCGGATCTCCTCGCCCGGTTCCAAAAAGGCAGAATCCTCCTTCGGGGAAAGCGTAATATATCCGAATCGGCCGAGACGGTTCGTTCGATAGGCTTTTCCGGGCAAAACGCCCGCCATCGGATAAAATCTGCCGTTCATATCCTCAAGTTCGCGGTGAAGATACAAAAATCCGCCGCATTCCGCCAGCGTCGGCATTCCGGCGCAGATGGCCGAGGCGACCGCCTCGCGCATCGCGGTATTCTCGGAGAGCTCCTTTGCGTAAAGCTCCGGATAGCCTCCTGGCAGGATCAGGCCGTCGGTCTTTTCCGGCAGCGCCGTATCGCGGATCGGCGAAAAATAAGAGATTGAGGCGCCGTATTCTTCGAGCAGCGCGAGATTGTCTTTATAAAGGAAGCAGAACGCTTCGTCGGATGCGACGGCGATGTTCGCTTTCGGCAGCTTTGCCGGAAGCGTCGCTTCGGTATACTCGATTTCCGCAGCTTCCCTGGAAAGGCCGATCAGCGTGTCAAAATCCAACGTTTTTTCCAGCAGCCGAGCGAGCTTGAGGAGTTTTTCGGAAAGATCGGAGATCTCCCCCGGCGTGACAAGGCCGAGATGGCGGCTTTCGATCACGAGATCGGGCACTTTCGGAACGTAACCTATCGCTGCGACGCCCATCTCTTCGATCTTCGGCTTAAGGGCGTTGAAAACCGCTTCGCTCATCTGATTGAAAATCACGCCGCGGATCCGGCTGTCCGGCCGAAAGCGAAGGAAACCTTCGAGCGTCGCGAGCGCGGAGAGCGCCTGGCCGCGTCCGTTTATAATCAGGACGACAGGCGCTTCGAGCGCTTTGGCGACCGCGTAGGTCGAAGCCTCGTCGGAATCGGTCGCAAGGCCGTCGTAATAGCCCATCACGCCCTCGATCACGGAAATCTCCGCGTTCTTCGCATGGCGGCAGAAAAGCCGTTTAAGCAGATTCTCAGGCGAAAAGAAGAGGTCGAGCGTACCGGAACGCACGCCGATCACCTTTTCCTGGAACATCGGATCGATATAATCCGGCCCGCACTTAAAGGAATAAACCTGGATTCCGCGGTTTTTCAGCGCCTGCAGAACGCCGCAGGTCACCGTTGTTTTTCCGCTGCCGGAAGCCGGCGCGGCAAAAATGATTCTCGGAGCATTCATTCGCAGGCGCCTCCGTCAAAGGAAAGGATCGAAACGGGATTCTGTGCCGTCATCAGGTGATACCGTCCCAATTTCCGGCTGCGCGATACGTTCAGCGTAACGATCTCCGCGTTTTTGACCGGAAGCTCGCGGATCGCTTCGACCGCTTCGGCGAACGTTTCCGCCGTTACGGTGTTGAGAACGATCCGAGCCGACGGATTCTTTGTCAGAATCAGCGAAAGGATCTCCCGGAGATTCCCGCTGCTCCCGCCGACAAAGACGCGGTCCGGCGCCGGAAGGTCGGAAAGGCAGTCGGGCGCCGTACCGAAAACGACGTTCACGTTCGCAAGGCCGAGATGGCGTTTATTTTCCTCGATCAGCCGGCAGGCTTCCTCTTTCTGCTCAATCGCGTAGACTTCGCCGTCTTCGCAGCATTCCGCCATTTCGATCGAGACCGAGCCGGTGCCGGCGCCGACGTCCCAGCAGACGTCGTCGGAACGAAGCTGCAGCTTTGAAAGCGTAACCGAACGCACTTCCTGCTTCGTCATCGGCACTTCGGTGCGGATAAAATCCTCGTCGGCTCTGCCGTGAGAATTCGTTTTTTCCGCGGACGGATTCTCGATCAGAAGAATCGCAAGCGAATCGAAACTCTGACCGCTGAGCTCTTTTGCCGTGCCTTTCGCGATTTTTTCATTGCTGTAAGAAAGGTTTTCCGCAACCGTTACCGATACGTCGGAGAGCCCGTACGCACAGAGATCCGAGATAAAGCGGGCCGCTCCTCCCTCTCCGCCGACCAGGGCGATCACCTTTTTGTTTCTGCGGATCTTCAGAACGTAGTTGCAGCGCCTTCCGTGGGCGCTGATCAGAACGGCGTCGTCCCAGGAAACGCCGGTTTTCGCCGAAAGCTCGGAAACGGAAGAGATCCCGGGAAGAACGGTCGGCTTCAAATCGGAAATCAGCGGCAAAAGGCCCTTTGTGCCGCTGTAAAAGCCGCTGTCTCCCGACATGGCAACGACGATCCGCTTTTTGCCGCTTTCGCGCAGGATCGTTTCGATCTCTTTTGCGGCTACGGCGTTTTTCACCGGCTTTCCGAACCGGGAGAGCGAATCCGTGATCCGCTTTGCGCCGATGATCAGTTCCGCGTTTTCGCAGGCCTGTTCGGCTTCGAGCGTCATCGAGCCGCGGCTTCCGGCACCGAGGCCGAGGATCGTGATCTCCTGCTTCGGCACGGCGGTAAAACCGAACCGCTGCGAGAGATACGAAAGACATTTCTCAACGGAAACGCCCTCTTCCGCAAGCGGACGTCGGATCACGACCGCTTTTGCGCCGCAGGCGGCAGCGGCGCGGACCTTATCGGAAAATCCGCCCG
>CACZON010000230.1 GCA_902782805.1 Oscillospiraceae bacterium | reverse complement strand
TGCGCAGTTTTTTAGAGAAAGATCCTGCCGTGCAAAAAGCGCAGGCGCGCCGGTCGGGCAAAAAAAGCCCGCTCCGGGGAAACGAAGCGGGACTTTGTTTTGGATTTTACGGATTTTCGCCTGCTTCCGCGCCGGCGTTCGAGGAAAACGGGATCGATTCGAGCTCGAAGGGCGTCGTCTGATAGACGAAATAGTTGAGCCAGTTCGTATAGAGCAGATTCGCGTGGCCGCGCCAGGAGACGATCGGATCCTTTTGGGGATCGTCGCCGGGGAAATAATTCTCCGGGATCTGCGGCGAAAGGCCGGCGGCCTGATCGCGCAGATACTCGTTTTTGAGCGTATCGGCGTCGTACTCGGAATGGCCGGTAATGAAAATCTGGCGCCCGTGATTCGCGATCACGGCGTAGACGCCGGCAATTTCCGAGGAGGCAAGGATCCTCAGGCGGGGTTCGCGCTCGATTTCTTCGCGAAGAACGGTTGTATGGCGCGATTGCGGAACGTAGAAAACATCGTCGAAGCCGCGCAGGAGCATCGAGAGCTTATAATCGGCGTGATGCGGATAGATGCCGGAGAGCTTTTGCGAGAGCGGGTACTTTTTGATCCCGTAATGGTAGTAAAGCCCGGCCTGGGCGCCCCAGCAGATATGGAACGTGCTGTGGACGTGCGTTTTCGTCCATTCCATGATCCCGCAGAGCTCCTCCCAGTAATCGACCTGCTCGAACTCCATCTGCTCGACCGGCGCGCCGGTGATGATCATTCCGTCGAAATACTGATCCTTGATCTCGGAGAACGTCTTATAGAACGCCAGAAGGTGTTCCTGCGGGGTGTTTTTCGCCTCGCGGGAGACGGTATGGATCAGCTCGAGCTCTACCTGCAGCGGCGTATTGCCCAACAGACGCGAAAGCTGGGTTTCCGTTTCGATTTTCTTGGGCATGAGGTTGAGAAGGAGGATGCGCAGCGGACGGATATCCTGGGTGGTCGCGCGCGTCTCCTGCATGACGAAAATGTTTTCCTGGCGCAGCGTTTTTGCCGCGGGCAGGTTGTTCGGTATCTTGATCGGCATTTATGGAATGCTCCTTCAGATGATTTTTTTGAGCGCCTGATCGATATCCTCGATCAGATCGTCGGCGTTTTCGATGCCGCAGGAAAGGCGGACGAGATCGGGCTTTACGCCTGCGCGCAGAAGCTCTTCGTCGGTCATCTGGCGGTGGGTCGTGCTGGCCGGATGCAGGCAGCAGGAGCGCGCGTCGGCAACGTGGGTTTCGATCGCGACGCGGCGGAGATTCTTCATAAATTCGGCCGCGGCGGCTCTTCCGCCCTTGACGCCGAAGCTCACGACGCCGCAGGTACCGTTGGGCATCTCGCGCTTTGCGAGCGCGTAGTACGGGCTCGATTTCAGGCCGGGATACTCGACCCAGGCGATGCGGTCGTCCGCTTCGAGGTATTCGGCGATCTTCTGGGCGTTCTCACAGTGGCGCTGCATACGCACGTGGAGGCTCTCCAGCCCGAGATTCAGCAGGAACGCATCGTGGGGCGACTGGACCGAACCGAAATCGCGCATCAGCTGGGCGGTCGCCTTCGTGATATAGGCTCCCTCGAGGCCGAAGCGCTCGGTATAGACGACGCCGTGGTAGCTCGGATCGGGCCGCGTCAGGCCCTGATATTTCCATTCGGCCTTCGTCCAATCGAATTTGCCGCTGTCGACGATCGCGCCGCCGACGGTCGCGCCGTGGCCGTCCATATACTTCGTCGTTGAATGGGTGACGATATCGGCGCCCCATTCGATCGGGCGGCAGTTGATCGGAGTTGCAAAGGTGTTGTCGACGATCAGGGGGACGCAGTGCTTATGGGCGACCTTCGCGAATTTTTCGATATCGAGGACGACGAGCGAAGGATTCGAGATCGTCTCGGCAAAAACGGCCTTCGTATTAAGCCGGAACGCCGCGTTGATCTCCTTCGCCGAAGCGTCCGGCGAAACAAAGGTGAATTCGATGCCCATCCTCGCCATCGTAACGGCGAAGAGATTGTAGGTTCCGCCGTAGATCGCCGAAGAAGCGACGACATGGTCGCCGGCGGAGCAGATGTTGAAAACGCTGAAGAACGAGGCCGCCTGGCCGGAGGAAAGGAGCATCGCCGCCGAACCGCCCTCGAGCGCGGCGATTTTTGCCGCGACGTTGTCGCAGGTCGGATTCTGCAGGCGCGAATAGAAATAGCCGCTCGCTTCGAGATCGAAGAGCTTTGCCATATCCTCGCCGGTATCGTACTTAAAGGTCGTGCTCTGAATGATCGGAACCTGGCGCGGTTCGCCGTTGCCCGGCGTGTAGCCGCCCTGTACGCAGGTCGTTTCAATTCTGCTCATGATGTTCTTCTGCCTCCGTGATTTTTATGATTTTACACCGCTTTTTATGCGGTTTCGATTGCGTTTGCTTTTTCAAGGCCGAGGAGCTTTACCGCATCCTCGCGCATCTTGAATTTCTGGATCT
>CACZON010000229.1 GCA_902782805.1 Oscillospiraceae bacterium | reverse complement strand
TGTACGATAAAAAGGACTTTTGAAGCGGAAGGACAAGATTGCGCCGCGCGTTTTCATTTAAGACCCGCCCGCCGAAGGCAAATCCGAACGATCAAAAGAATTCATTGGGGCCAAGGAAAAGATTGGCAAAATCAGTTTACAAAATCGTAACAATATGTCATAATATAAAGGATCATACGAAGAAACGGGCGAACGCGCGGAAAAATCTCTTTTCCCGGTTTTTTCCGGCGTGCGCTTTCTCTTTAGGAGGCGAAATCTATGCACAAATCGTTCCGTGGAGGGGTCCACCCGAACGATCAGAAACTGCTCAGCAGAGAAGCTCCTCTGCGCAGATTCGACCCCAAAGGCGAGATGGTCTTCCCGCTCGCGCAGCATATCGGAAAACCGGCGAAGGCGGTCGTCAAAAAGAACGACCCTGTTCTCGTCGGCCAGGTGATCGGCGAGGCGGACGGATTCGTTTCGGCCAACATCATTTCCTCCTGCTCCGGAAAGGTCAAGGCCGTTGAAAAGCGGCGGATCATCTCCGGCGCGATGGCGGACTGCGTCGTGATCGAGAACGACGGCGAATTCACGCCGGTCGAAGGCCTCGGAAAAGACGAGGATACCGCTTCGCTTTCGGGCGACGAAATCCTCGCGAGAATCCAGAAGGCCGGAATCGTCGGACTGGGCGGCGCGGGGTTCCCGACCCACGTCAAGCTTAAGCCGCGCGATCCCTCGGCGATCCGCTATATCCTCGCGAACGGCGCGGAATGCGAGCCGTACCTGACCTGCAACGATCAGCTGATGCGGCGCGAAGCTCCGGCGATCATCGCCGGGCTCGAGCTGATCCTCCGGCTCTTCCCCAACGCGCGCGGCGTTGTCGGCATCGAAGACAACAAGCCGGAAGCGCTCGCGGCGATGAAGGCGGCGGCAGCCGGTCACGAAAAGATCGAGATCCGCTCCCTGCGCACGAAATACCCTCAGGGCGGCGAGCACAATCTGATACAGACGATTACCGGGATCGATTATCCCGTTGCGAAGCTCCCGGCGGACGTCGGCTGCGTGGTGGACAACGTCGGCACGATCTATGCGGTCGAGCGCGCGGTCGCCCATAACGAACCGCTCTTTACTCACGTTCTGACCGTCAGCGGCGACGCCGTAAAGGAGCCGGGCAACTTTATCGTTCGCGACGGCACCTGCTTTGAAGAGCTCGTGGAAGCCTGCGGCGGTCTTCGCGAAGGCGCAGCGCTCAAAAAAGTTCTTTCCGGCGGACCGATGATGGGCTTCGCCGTGGGCACGCTCGGCGTCCACGTTCAGAAAACGACCAACGGGATCACGATGCTCTCGGCAGACCCCGCTGAAACGGCGGCGCTGCAGATGACGGCGTGCCTCCACTGCGGACGCTGCACGACCGTCTGCCCGGCCGGTCTTCTGCCCCAGCTGATGGCGGAAGCCGCCGAGGACAAGAACTGGGAACGCTTTGAAAAGAAGCTCTACGGCCTCGAATGCGTGGCCTGCGGCTCCTGTACCTATATCTGTCCCGCAAAACGCCCCTTGACTCAGACCTTCAAGCAGGCGAAAGCGGAAATCCAGGCCATCAAACGTGCCGCTGCGGCAGGAGGTGCAAAATGAATACGACTGCGTTGAATCTATCCTCCGGCCCGCACGTGCGCGACCGCTGGACGACCCGCTTCATCATGCACGTCGTCTGCCTTGCGCTGCTCCCGGCTGCCGCGGTCGGCGTTGCGGTCTACGGACTGCGCGCGCTCTGGATCATCCTCGTTTCCGTTGTGACCGCGGTTGGAACGGAATTCCTCTTCGATAAGCTGCTGCATAAGCCGGATACCTGGAAAGACGGCAGCGCGATGGTCACCGGGCTGATGCTCGCGCTCACCCTTTCCCCCGCGACGCCGCTCTATGAGCCGTTCCTCGGCGCGCTGTTCGCGATCCTTGTTGTAAAATGCTGCTTCGGCGGACTCGGCAAGAACTTTATCAACCCGGCGCTCGCCGGCCGATGCTTCCTGCTGATCTCCTTCTCCAATTCGATGACGAAGTATTCGCTCGTCGACGGCGTTACATCCGCCACCCCGGTGGAAGAGTTCTCGAACGGCAAAGCGGTCAACATCACGGAAATGTTCCTCGGTCTTTCCA
>CACZON010000228.1 GCA_902782805.1 Oscillospiraceae bacterium | reverse complement strand
TATCCCGGCCATCAGGAGCTCGAGCTCGCGCTGCTGCGCCTCTACCGCGCAACCGGCGTCGAAAAATACCGCGATACGGCGCTCTATTTCCTCAACGAACGCGGCACCGCTCCGGATTATCTCGAAGAAGAATCGAAGAAAGACGAAACGATCCGCTACCGCCAGAAGGAGCTTTCGCGTCATTACGGCCAGACGCATGCCCCGATCCGCGAGCAGAGCGAAGCTGTCGGCCATGCCGTCCGCGCGGGCTATATGTATACCGCGATGGCGGATATGGCTACCGAGATCAACGACCCGACCCTTGCCGACGCCTGCCGCCGGCTCTGGGACAATATCGTAAATAAAAAGATGTACCTGACCGGCGGCCTCGGCTCGACCGTCCACGGAGAAGCGTATTCCGACGTCGACTACGAGCTGCCGAACGATCTGATCTACGCCGAAACCTGCGCGAGCGTCGCAATGGTATTCTTCGCGCGCCGGATGCTGGAGCTCGAGGTAAAGGGCGAATACGCCGATATCCTTGAAAAGGAACTCTATAACGGCGCGCTGAGCGGGATGCAGATCGACGGGAAACGCTTCTTCTACGTCAATCCGCTCGAAGTCGTTCCGGGTGTTTCCGGCGTGCTTCGCGAATACAGGCACGTTCTGCCCAAACGTCCCGCCTGGTACGCCTGTGCCTGCTGCCCGCCGAACGTCGCGCGCCTGCTCACTTCGCTCGGCTCCTATGCCTGGGGCGAAGGCGGCGGCAAAATCTACGCCCATACCTATCTCGGCGGCGAAGCTTCCTTCGAAACGGCCGGCGGCGTTTCGATCAGCTGTGAGACGAATTACCCCTTCGGCGGCGACGTTTCCTATACCGTAAGGACCGGCGGAGAAGCGAAAGAATTCACCTTCGCGATCCATATCCCGGCCTGGTGCCGCGGCTGGAATTTCCGCCTTTCCCGTGAGGGCGTCACCTCCAAGATCATCGACGGCTACCTCTATCTGACGCGCGAATGGGAGGATGGGGACGTTGTTTCTCTGTCGCTCCCGATGGATCCTGTCCGCGTCTGGGCAAATCCGAAGGTCCGCGCCGATTCCGGCTGCGTTGCGCTGATGCGCGGCCCGGTTGTCTATTGCTTCGAAGAAGCCGACAACGGCGCCGATCTGATGGCGCTGCGTCTCCCGCGCGAAAGCGAGATCTACGAGGTCCCGGCCGAGTTCCCCGGCTTCGGCCAGATCTGTGCGCTTGAGCTGCAGGGAAAGCGTCTTACCGCGAACGATGCGCTCTACAGCACCGAGCCGTACGAAGCCTTCGAAACGACGCTTCGCGCGATCCCGTATTTCCTCTGGGGCAACCGCGAGGCGGGCGGCATGCGCGTCTGGCTCAACGAGCAGGCGTAAGCATCGGTCCACGCCGGAAAGATACGCTTAGAATATGAATCTGCAAAAGCCCGCTTTTCATGGATAAAGCGGGCTTTTTGTTTTGAAACATCAGCATACGTCATTGAATTGTCGTTCTTTTTCCGTTATAATATATAATGATAGGTTAAGAAGTATTTGTATGAACGGATTCTGCCTTTTGGGAAGGAGGAAAACGGTTGAAAATCGCGATTGTGGATGATTTTGCGTCGGACCGCTCAAAACTACACGACGCGCTCTGCCGCATCATGCCGGAGTACGGCATCACGCTTTCCGGATGCGACGAGTTCGAGAGCGGAGAAGCCTTTTTGAGGCGCTTTGCCGCGCAGCAGTATGATCTGATCTTTCTCGACGTCTATATGAACAGCCTTTCCGGGATTGATACCGCCCGCGCGATCCGGCAGCTCGATACGGAAGCTTCGCTTGTGCTGATCACCACAAGCAACTCCTTTGCTTCGGAAAGCTACGAAGTGCGCGCGCTTTACTATCTGCTCAAACCGTTCTCCGATGAAGATATCCGCCGGATGCTCTACGCCGCGAATCTCGAATCGAAGCAGAAGGAACGCATTGTGGAACTGCCCGACGGTACGCCGGTGCTGCTTCGCCGGATTCTCTATACGGATTATTCCAACCACAGAGTCACCGTCTACTTCGACGGGGGCGTTACGAAGCAAATCTGGAGTTCCCAGCAGCAGATGGAAGAAATCCTCTGTACGCGGGAGGAATTTGCAACCTGCACGAAAGGCATGATTGTGAATCTCGGATGGATTAACCGTATGGATGAGCGGATCATAACGCTGAAAAACGGTGTGGAGCTGCCGGTTGCCCGCGCGCGGCGCTCGGAGCTGAAAAGCCGCCATGCGAATTATCTCTTTTCACGGTTGAGAAGAGGAGGCGTGTAGGATGGAAACTGTTGCCGAAATCATTTTATACTGGTTTTTGCGCATCACAGGGATTGTGTTCTTTTCGTGGTTCGTGTTCCGCGAGAAGGCACGCTATGAGGGCGGCGCGACCGCTGTGATCTTCAGCTCGATGGAGCTTGTTTGGATCATATTAAAAACCGTTTCCACCGTATGGGTACATTCTTTTAAGGCCTTGGCCGTGCTCGATTTTGCCGCGGCAGCAATTTTTCTGGCACTGTTCTGCGTGGCGATCAAGGAGCATCCCGGACTGCTCGCGTTCGTGTTCCTGATGTTCGTGAACGTCGGAAACCTCGCGGCGGCGCTTGTGTGGCTTTTCAGGCGGGAGCCTCTTGTGAGCAGTCATATTTCCTTATCCCACGATCTCGGCGCTTCGCTCGTTCTGCTTCCGACCGTCGCGATTCTGATCTTGCTTTTTTATTGGATTATGCGCCGGAGTCTCAAGGCGCTCGGTCGTGCCGAAACGGTTCAGAAAGTCTGGCGCTATCTTTGGATCATCCCCGCAATTTTCCTTACGTTCTGGATGTTGGGCTATTTTAAGTACCGCTGGGTCATTCCCGAGACGGAAAGAGGCACGTATTATCTGCTGCTGTATGTGATCCTGATCGGAGTGAGCAGCTGGTTCAATTTCTGGGTTGTCTGCCGCATGGCGATCGAGCTGCAGGAAAACATTCGCCTGCGTGTGGAAAACCGTTCGCTCGCACTTCAGATGATGGAGGAAAATCTCCTTTATCAGCGCATCAACGAGGCGCGCCGCATACAGCACGATCTGCGCCATCACGTAACCGTTATGGAGGATTACCTCGAACGCGGCGATACACAGTCTCTGCAGGACTATCTCTCAACCCTCAAGAGCACGCGGTACTTTGCCGATCCGGTGCGCTACTGCGAAAATGCCGCCGCCAACGCCGTGATCGGATATTTTGCTCAGCAGGCGCTCGAAGGCGGCGCGGAGTTTTCCGCGTCTGTATTCATTCCGGAGAACATTGCCGTTTCGGGAAGCGATCTGAGCGTTCTGCTCGGAAATCTGCTGGAAAACGCAGTGGAAGCCACCGCGCGCCAGGAAGAAGGGGAGAAGCGGATCTCCGTAAAGGGAGGCCTTCAGAGCAACGGTCTCTTTGCCGTTACCGTGGACAACACCTGCGCCGGCCCGCCGCGTCAGACCTCCTCGGGAGAGCTGCGCTCGAGCAAACACAGCGGCCTCGGCATCGGAACCGCTTCTGTCAAGGATATCGCCTCGCGTTACGGCGGAATCGTCCATTTCGTTTACAACGAGGGCGTCTTCGCGGCTTCCGTGCTGCTGTATCTGTAAAAAGAAATAAGTGCGTTTCTTTTCCGATCACAAAGGGCTGCGGCGTCTGATTCGTGTGCGCGGAAAATATTGTGAACCACCATATACAGTATACAATTACTCAAACTGCATGAAAATTACTCAAATTGCGCTTGAGCCGGCTGATGCGGTTGCGTATAATTGAAATAGGATCATTGAAGAATAGGCGTATTGTGCGTTTCGCTTGATTCTATGATCGGAATGATTCTGTTCCGCGCGTAAGATCAAAAATTGCGGCGAGGCGTTCAAAACCGCAAAAGTCTTATTCTTATGACGCTTTCTTTGACGAAATCCGTGCTAAACTGAGACTGTAAAACGGAACAACAGAGACTTGGCAATCGTACCGCAAAAATCTGTCAAATTTCTTGACAGGTTGATTTCGGTATGGTATAATCACTATTGGTATAACTATATTCTTCTTTAGGAATATACACCTCTCCTGCTGAGAACTCTGTTGTGAAATCCCGCAAATAACCGCAGCAGAAAATGGTGGCACGGAGGAAAGAAAAATGGCAAAGAACACGAATAAGGAATTACATAAACTGCACAGGCAGGATCTTCTGGAGCTCCTGATCAGCCAGAGCCGGGAAGTAGCTCAGCAGCAGGAGACGATTTCCGAAAACGAAAAGACGATCACGGATCTGAGCGAGGCGCTCGAGCGTCTCAAAGCAAAGCTCAATGAAAAGGACGCCCAGATTGAAAAGCTCAAAGGGCGGCTCGATGAAAAAGACGAAGCGATCCGTGTCCTGCGCGAGGGCGGGATGATTTCCGACGGCGACGAAGAAAGCGCCCCGGTCCGTCTCGAAGAGCTGTTCTTCGTTCTGCGCATGGCGGGCGAAGCGTATATGCGCAAAAAGGCCCAGCGGCTCAAAAAGGAAGATGCTGCAAGGATGGATGACCAATGAGTTCGAAAGATATATCGCTGCCTTCGGTGGAGGCGCTTGAGGAGGAGCTCAATAGCGTACGCCGAAAGAGGACGTTTTCCCGCGTTCTGAAAAGCACTTTCTTCTCGCTGCTTGTTGTGGCGGCGGTGGCGGTGATCGTGGCAATGCTTTTTCTGCCGGTTCTTCAGCTTACGGGCAGTTCGATGGAACCTACCCTCTATAACGACCAGATCGTGGCCGCGGTGCGTTCCTCGAATTTCAAAACAGGCGATATCATCGCTTTCTATTATAATAACAATATCCTGGTCAAACGGGTGATCGCAAATTCGGGCGACTGGGTGGATATTGATAAAGACGGAAACGTCACAGTAAACGGTACGTTGCTCGACGAGCCGTATCTTCAGGAAAAAGCATTCGGCGACTGCAATATTGCGCTGCCGTATCAGGTTCCCGAAGGGCGCGTGTTCGTAATGGGCGATAACCGTGCAACCAGTATAGACAGCCGCAATACGGCAGTCGGTTGTGTCAGTTCGGAAATGGTGGTCGGCAAGCTTTTGCTTCGCGTCTGGCCGTTGAATACCTTCGGTCTAATTGATTAAGGGAGGAAAGCATGAGTAACACATTCTTTATCAAAGCCTCACGGATGGTACACGCGCAGAAAAAACATAAGCTTTATCTCGCGCTTGTATTCGTGATGGCACTGTCAGTATTGATCGGAACGGCGGCAGTACTGCGCATGCCCGGTATCGCGATGGCGAAAACGGAACGTGTGCTCGACTGTCCGGCGGTCGCGGCGGCGGTTCCCGTTGCGCATACGCATAACGAGGACTGCTACGACGCGCAGGGCAATCTGGTCTGCCCGCTGCCTGAGCTTGCGGAACATACGCACGACGAGAGCTGCTATTCAGACGAGCAGGTGCTTGTGTGCGGGCTCGAGGAATCGGAAGAACATACGCACGGCGAAGAGTGCTACGAAACCGTCCGTAAGCTCGTATGCGGCATGGTTGAAACCTCCGCGGTACATGTTCACGGCGAAGAGTGCTTCAAATACGTAGAGAACGTCGAAGCCGAAGAACCGGCAGCGGAAGAGCCTGCAGCCGAAGAACCGGCAGCGGAAGATCCTGCAGCCGAAGAACCGGCGGCGGAAGAGCCTGTAGCCGAAGAACCGGCAGCGGAAGAGCCTGCAGCCGAAGAACCGGCAGCGGAAGATCCTGCGGC
>CACZON010000227.1 GCA_902782805.1 Oscillospiraceae bacterium | reverse complement strand
TCCGGTAGAGATACCAGGAATCGATCGCGCCGGCGTGGTCGAAGATTGTCCGGTAGCCGTCGCGCAGGTAGCGCTTCGCGTTTTCGAGCTCCTCGTCGGTAAAATCGCCGCGCTTCATTGCCTCTACTTCCCTCAGGATCGCTTCGCGCGCCGCTTCGGTCTTTTCGGGGGCGACGCCGCTGTCGATCAGTACGGTTCCGCTCGCGGAATCGAACGACGCGGAGCAATAGTAGCAGAGGCTCTGCTCCTCGCGGACGTTCAGAAAGAGCTTTGAATTCGGGCTGCCGCCCAGCATCACACAGGCAAGGCGCAGCGCGTCGGTCTCCTTCGAAAGGAAGTTCGTCCCCGTCCGGTAGCCCAGAACGAGCTTCGCCTGAAGCACCTCCTGGCGCTCCAGCCTGCGTTCGGGGTTCTCCTTTTCGGGCAGGGTCTCAAACCGGATCGGCTCGGCGGCGCGTTCGAGCGCCTCGCAGGCCGGGCGGAAGATTTCGGCGATCTTCCGGGGATCGCAGCTGCCGATCGCGGAAATTTCGATCCGCGCGCTGCGACACAGCGTGCGCCAGGCTTCGGCGCAGCGCAAAGAGGTCATCGCTTCGATCTCTTCGCGTTCGCCGTAGCGCGAAACGCAGGAATATTCCGGCGAGAGGAGCATTTTCGTTGCATTCCTGCGCGCGAAGGCGCGCTTGTCGCCGAATTCGGAATCGATCGCCTCAAGAAGCTGGCGGCGCTCGATTTCAAAGCCTTCCTCCTCGAAGCCCTCTGCGGTCAAAAGCGGCGAAAACGCCATCGAGCAGAGCAGCGAGGCGAGGTCCTCCGCGAGCTGTTCGCCCTCGAGCGCGTAGCGGTCCGCGAGACACGAGCCGGAGATCGAGAGCACCTGCAGCGCGCCGAAACGGTCGACGTCGGCATAGACGGAGGCGCCGTAGAGATCGGCGAGATGGCAGCCCAATTCGGTATAATCGGGATATTCGCGGCTCGCGCGCAGCAAAAGGCCCGGAACGAGCGCGTTTGCGGCGGAGGCGGCGGCGGTCAGCGGCGCAAGGAAATGGACCGCAACGCGAACCGTTTTGAATCGTTCGTCGGTAACGCCGCGAAAAAAGACGCCCTCGCCGAACTGTAAGCGGAATGTATCCAAAAAATCAGATCCTTCATACAAACGTATATACATTGTGAGTATACCACATCAAGCGGAGATTTGAAAGGGTTTTTACGAATATTTTGCGCATTTGATGCATTTTTTTGAATATCGCCTCATATCTATGCATAGCTGAGTTTTTCGGGAGGCGTTTTTTTTGAGAACGTACCGTTCCCTTTCGCCGAGACTGCGGCATCTCTTTTCGGGGCTGTTCTCCGCGATGTTCTTCGGATTCCTTTCCGCCCGGCTTTTCGGGAGCGGCTTTTCGCCCGTCTCCGGCTCCGGCGGCGCGCTTCCCGGATTTCTGCCGGCTTCGGCCTTTCCGTGCGCCTGGTTTCTCTTTTACCTGACCGAAGGCGCCGCCTATTCTCTTGCGCTCTGTGCGCCCTGCAGCGCGCGAAAGCACGGCAGCGCCGCCTATATCTATTTTCTTTCGATCTTCATCGCGTTCTTCTTTCCCTTGCTCTTTTTCTCGATGCGCGCGCTTTCGTTCGCCCTGATCTGGGAGATCCTCTATCTGATCGCCTTTCTCGCCATGGCGGTCCTTTTCTGGCGCTGCCGGAAGGCCGCCGCGGTGCTGCTTCTGCCCTGCATCGGCTTTCTGATCTACTGCATCGTCGTGTCCGGCGCGATCCTCCGCTCGCGCTGAACGGGTTTTCGGCAAAAAAGACCTGCACCGGGCGTTTGGTCCGATGCAGGTCTTTTGATCGTTTCGGTAAGGCGCGTATTGCCTTCAAAGAGGTGCTGCGCGATCAGATCACGTTGCCTTCTTCAAAGAATTTGAGGTTGAGATCGAGCAGGAAGCGCAGCTTTTCGGAAACCTCGCCGCTGACGGAAATCTCGTCGAAGAACTTGAGGTAGGTTTTGCTGTCCTTCGTGTATTTCTCCCATTTCGGCATCGGCGTGCCGTCGGCGTCGAGGCCGTTCGGATCGCCGGTCTTCGCGAAGTTCGTCCAGTAGTTGCACATTTTCCGCGAAAGATCGAAATGATGGCCGTCGAAGGGTCTCCAGCACTTCATCAGCGTTTCGAATTCGAACCAGAGATCGCAGGAATGATAGGCGCCGGGATCGTCCGCGCCGGGAACGGTCGGATCGAAGCGGTAATAGTACGGATCGCGGCCGTATTTGACCATATAGTGAAGCGCGAGCTGTGCGCCGATCTCGAAGGACGAGATCGAGGCCGCGGCTTTGAGGCTCTTGCCTTCGGCGGCCGCTTCGCGCCGGACGATCTCCATGAATTCGTCCGCGCGGTCGCCGAAGTTCTCCTTTGCCCAGGCGGCGATCTCCGCTTCGCTCTCGCCCGCAGGGCCTACGGGGAATTCGTCGGCCGTATTGCCGATCATAAAGGGGATATCGTTCATCTCGCCGTGGAGAACCGTCTGCGGCATATCGCGCAGGAGGAATTTTCCGTCGACGACCGGGATCGCAAAGAGGTTGAATTCGGCCTGCTTCTCCTCGAGATACTGCGCGTCGAGCGCGCGCGCCTCTTCGATCGAGGAAACGCCGAGCCACTTAAGGAAGCGAACGCCCTTTGCCTCGGCTTCGTTCAGCGTCTCGCGCGGGACGGAGAGGAAATTCTTCGGGTACGGATAGCGGAAGCCGCCGTTCGACTCTACGATGCCCTTCTGGAACGCACCCTTCGAGCGCGGCGAGCAGAGGTGGGCGTAGACGCCGTCGCCGCCGGCCGACTGGCCGAAGATCGTGATATTCTTCGGATTTCCGCCGAAATACTGGATATTGCGGCCGACCCAACGGATCGCGGCGAGCTGATCGAGCAGGCCGAAGTTCGTCGGATTTTCGGGATCCTGCGCCGTCAGCTCCGGATGTGAAAGGAAGCCGAAAACGTTTAGGCGGTAGCCGATCGAAACGAGGATCACCCCGCGCGAGGCGATGCGCTCGCCGTCGAATTCCATCTCCCAGGAATAGCCCTCCTGGAATCCGCCGCCGAAGATCCAGACCATGACCGGCAGATTTTCATCGGTTGATTTGGCCGGCGTCCAGATATTGAGATAGAGGCTGTCTTCGCTCATCGGGACCTCGGGATCGACGTGCCATTCTTTCGAATAGAACGCGTCCGGATTTTTGCCCGGAGTGCGCTGCATGTTGATCGGTCCGAATTCGAAGCACTCGCGAACCCCCTCCCAGTTTTCGCAGGGCTGAGGGGCGCGCCAGCGGTTTTCGCCGACGGGCGGCGCGGCGTACGGGATCCCCTTATAGACGGTGATCCTCGCGTCGGTTCCGGTAAGACCGCGGACGCGGCCGTTTTCCGTAATGGTTTCTCTGAGCATATATGATCCTCCTTATTTGAATAACAGTTTCATAAATTCGCGTACGCAGCGGCGCCAGACGGTCCATTCGTGATAACCCGGGGTCGTATACCGAACGTAGCGCAGGCCGGTTTCGTCGAAGCGCTTGAGATCCGGCTCCAGTCCCGCGATGATGTTCGCTTCGTCGGTGCCGTAGCCGAGGAAGAAGAGGTCCGTTTTCGCGTTGAAATTCTCAACGTCGGCGAAATCCTTGTAGTAATCGAAATCGCAGTACCATCTTCTCGTCAGCGCGCCGGAGAAGATGCCGAACGAGCGGAAATAACCGAGGTGCTTCATCGCGGACATGAGGCTGTGGTAGCTGCCCATCGAAAGCCCGGCGATCGCGCGGTTTTCATTGCCCGGCAGAACGCGGTACTTCTTTTCGATAAAGGGGATGCAGTCGTTCAGGAGCATCGAATCGAAATCCCCCGCGAGGAACGCGTTGTCTTTTCGCTCGTCGACGCAGTAGAGGCAGTTCATCACGATGAGCATCTCGCGGCATTCGCCCGCCGCGAGCATGTTGTCCGCGATATGATTGATCTTGCCCTGCCAGATCCAGCCCGTTTCGTTTTCGCCGCCGCCGTGATTGAGATAGAGGACAGGATAGCGCTTTTCCGGCTCCTGCTCGTATTTCGGGGGCGTATAGATCCAGACGGAGCGGGTCTTTCCGGTCTCCTTCGATTCGAACAGCTCCATCCGGACCGCGCCGTGAGGCACGTTTTTGATCAGATAGAAATCCTCTTCGGCCTTTTCAAAGAAATTGATCAGCTTATGGCAGCCGTAGCCGATCGGCGCCTGGGGATTGATCGTAACATTGCCGTCAAGATAGTATTCGTGATAATGATAGCCGGCAGGGATCCCGGAAACGGTCGCGGTGAAATAGCCCTCCGCGTCCTTCTCCATTTTATGGCGCTCGGTGCCCATATAGCCGCCGATCCCGCAGACCTCTGCCTCGTTCGCGTTCGGGGCGTAGATGCAGAAGGTCACGTCGCCGTTGTCCTCGACCTTTACGCCCGGGCGTTCAAAGACGTGGCGCGGGCCGCGGTTTCCGTTCGCGTCGGTAAAAAGCGCCATTTTCAGGCGCGCGGCGTCGAAATACAGCGCGTCGGATTCGAGCGCTTCGTTGCGGTTGTAAATCAAATCGGATTCCTTCTTTCGTTCGTATTGCGCGGATCGCTCCGCCGGCCGCGGGGAAGCGTTTCCGCGGCCTGTTTTCTGCTTTTATTATCGCATCCCCTATCGGAAAAGTCAACAATCCGAAACGCTTTTCCGGGATGCTTTTAGGCAGATCGATGAAGCTGTCCGCCAAATTCCGTTTTTCACGAAAATTTATTTGACAACGGAAATCCGATATATTAAGATTAAAGGTAGCTGATTCGATTCGGCTTTTTTTATAGGCCGGTCTTTTTTGTTTTTCAGAAAAATAAGTGATGAGAGGCGCGATACTATGGCGGATTCCTCAGTAAGAGAGCAGCCGAAAGGCATTTTCAACAAGCATTTCATCCTTCTGATGATCTTAAGCCTGATCAACGGCTTCGGCTACAGCATGATCAGCACCCAGGTTGCTTCCTATTCGACCGATATCCTCGGCTCCAGCCTTTCGTTCGCGGGCTGGATCGTGGGTGTTTATTCCTTTGCGGCGCTTCTGATGCGTCCGTTCGCGGGCTTCGCGTCGGACAAACTCTCGAAGCGCAACATCTGCGTCTATACGACCTTCGGCATCTTCGGGATGTACCTGCTTTACATCGTCGTCCCGAATCCCGGTATGCTCTTCGTTCTGCGCATCGTCCACGGCATGCTCTTCGGCATCAACGGGACGGCCAACCTCGCGATGGCGAGCGAATTCATTCCGAAAGAGCGCATGAGCGAAGGTCTCGGTTATTTCGGCCTCGGCCAGATCCTTTCGCAGGCCTTCGGCCCGCAGGTCGGAAAATCGCTCAAAGACCTCGTCGATTACAGAGGCATGTTCCTTTCCATCGCGATCGGAACCTTAGTCGGCGTTGTACTTGTGGCAATCTTCTTCAAGGCCGAAAAGGTGGAGAAGAAACCGGAAAAAACGAAGATTTCAATCAAGGACTTTATCGCCGTTGAATGTATCGTCTATTCGCTGACGGGCGGCATGTTCTCGCTGACCAACGGCGTCGTCAATTCCTTCCTTGAGAAATTCGCCCTGAACGAACGCGGCATCGCCAGCTACGCGCTGTTCTTTACCGTGGTCGCCGCGGTCATGTTCGTGATCCGTACGTTCATCGGCCGCTTCTTCGATCGGATCTCGCTGATGCTCGTCGTTGTCGCTTCGCTGATCGTCACCGCAGCCGGCATGGTCCTGATCGGCCGTTCGTTCTCCCTCGCGCCGCTGCTCATCGCCGCCGCGATGAAGGCCTTCGGCCAGGGCAGCGGCCAGATCTCGCTGCAGAGTGCCTGCATCAAACAGGTCTCCCCTGCAAAGGTCGGCATCGCGACGAGCACCTATTATATCGGCGCGGACGTCGGCAATACGCTCGGACCGATCCTCGGCGGAGAGGTTGCCGATGCTACGAGCTTTGAAATGATGTACTACGCAACCGCCGCGCTGATGATCCTCGCGATGTTCGGATTCATCGTCTACGAATCCATCCAGATCAAAAAGAGAAAGCGCGCCGCAGCCGCCGCTGCAAACGCGCAGGAGGAAGTCCTC
>CACZON010000226.1 GCA_902782805.1 Oscillospiraceae bacterium | reverse complement strand
GACGGCGTGCTCGCGATGCACAACCAGCTCCCGATCGGCTACGGCTCCTCCTACGCGCATAATTTCATCGAGCTGCCTGATCCCGAATTCGGCTACCATGAACTTCGGAAGGTTCCCCACGGTTCGGTCCGTATGGAGCTCTATTTCTCCGAAGTGACCGGCAGATGGAGAAACTGCTGGGTCTATACGCCCCCGAAGTACGATGAAGAACCCGAAAAGCGCTATCCCGTCTGGTATCTTCAGCACGGCGGCGGAGAAAATGAAACGGGCTGGATCTGGCAGGGAAAGCTCAACTACATCATGGACAATATGCTCGCGGAAGGTCTCTGCGAAGAGATGATCGTCGTGATGAACTGCGGGTATAATTTCCAGCCGGTCGAAGGGGAGAGGTTCATCCTCGAAAAACCCGCCGAAGTCTTCGCAAAGGACTGCGTTCCGTTTATCGACGGCAAATTCCGTACGATTGCCGACCGGGACCACCGCGCGATCTCCGGACTTTCGTTCGGTTCCTATCACGCGAAAACGACGGCGCTCGATCATCCGGAACTGTTCTCCGCACTCGGCGTATTCAGCGGCGACGCTTCGCCGTATTCCTCCAAGGAATCGAGCCCCATTTTCCTCGGCGCGTTCGATTACCGCGAGCTCTACGGCGATATCGAAAAGCTCAACCGCACGCTGCACCTTTTCTATATCGGCTACGGCAAAGACGAGAACGAATATCTCGTCTCTCTGATGCAGCCGATCGCCGACGGGCTGATTGCCAAAGGCGCGAACGTAAAGGTCAATTCTTTCCCCGGCTATCACGAATGGAACGTCTGGAGAAGATGCGCCTTCGATATGGCGAAGCTTCTCTTCAAATGGTGATCACAGGAGGTAAACGATGAATATCCCCGAGAAATTCCTGCAGAACCAGGCTTTCCAGAACGATCTGATCGCGTTCGACGAGATCGTTCCGTACCGCGCGTTCGGAAAACCCGATGCCCCTGCGGTCCCGAAAGCCTGCGAGGTGCTCCCGGACGGTACCGTCAACGTATCGTTCTACGCGCCCAATGCAAACGAAGTGACCGCGACGAATTTCAAGACGACTGTTTCGCTCGAAAAAGGCGAAGACGGCGTCTTCCGCGGCGCACTCAAATATGAGGATCCCGGTTTCAAGCAGCTTTCCTTCTCCGTAGACGGAAACCTCGTCCTCAACTATATGGCGCCGATCGGGTTCGGCAGCAGCAAACCGCTCAACTACGTTGAAGTCCCGGATCCGGAATGCGAGTTTCTTCTGCTCAAGGACGTGCCGCACGGCAGCGTTACCAAAGAGATCTTCTATTCGAAGATTACGAAGCAGTACGAAGCCTGCCTTGTTTACACGCCTCCGGAGTATATGAAATCGACCGAGAGCTATCCGGTGCTTTATCTCCAGCACGGCGGCGGTGAAAACGAGAACAGCTGGGTCTATCAGGGCAAGATCAACTACATCATGGACAACCTGCTCGATAAAAAGGAAGCGAATCCCTGCGTGATCGTCATGGGCTGCGGCATGGTTCAGGTCCCCGATGAAAACGGCGTTCGCACCGTGGATTATTCACGCTACAACGATATCCTCGTCGAAGAGCTGATCCCCTTTATCGAGGGCAAGTACCGCGTCAAAACGGATAAATGGAACCGCGCCTACGCCGGCCTTTCGATGGGCTCGCTCCAGTGCGCAAAGCTTGTTTTCAACCGCCTCGACCTCTTCTGCGCCGCCGGGCTCTTCACCGGTTATCTCTGGCCGCAGAAAGATCCGGCAACGTTCCCGCACGAGATATTCGACGACAACGAAAAGTTCAACCGCGAGCTGAAGGTCCTCTTCCGCGCGATGGGCGACAAAGAAACTTCGATCCCGCTCTTTCAATACGAGCACGAAAAGCTCACCGAAAAGGGCGTCAATTTCATTGAGAAGATCTATCAGGGAGAGCACGAATGGCGCGTCTGGAGAAACGCGGCCCACGATTTCCTCAAGCTGATCTTCCGCTGATTCCGAATCGAAGCGGGAAAGGTGCGCCTTCTCCGCTTTCCGGTAAAATCTGATAGAAAAGGAAGGTAAGGAACAATGTCAATCGCAAAAATCACAGTCCATCCGGCATTTCCGATCGGAGAGATCAGCGACCGTCTCTACGGCGCGTTTTTAGAGCCGATCGGTTCCATGGTCTATGGTACGATGTATAACCCCGGCCATCCCACCGCCGACGAGCAGGGCTTCCGCCAGGACTATATCGAAGCGCTCAAGGGGAAGATCCCCGCGGTCCGTCTTCCGGGCGGCAACTTTGTTTCCGGCTGGAGATGGAAGGATATGATCGGCCCGATGAACGAGCGCAAAAAGCACGTGGACCTCGCGTGGTTCCAGGATATTCCGGTCGAAGTCGGTCACGATGAATATCTCCAGTGGATGGAGAAAATCCAGTCCGAACCGCTCTATACGATCAATCTCGGAACGGAAAGCTTTGAAGAGGCGATCGATATCGTCGAGTATACCAACCTCGAGGGCGGTACCTACTGGTCGGATCTTCGCCGCAAATACGGCCACGAAAAGCCGTACGACGTAAAGGTCTGGTACCTTGGCAACGAAGTCGACGGACCCTGGCAGATCGGCTCCTACGACCGTCATCCGAAGGAATACGGCTTCAAGGCGAACGAGATCTCGAAGGTTCTCAAATGGACCGACCCCACAATCGAAACGGCCGCCTGCGTCTCCTGCACGCCGTACCTCTATCATTATCCGAAATGGGATATCGAAGCGCTCGAGGAATGCTACGAAGCGGTCGATTATATCTCGATGCACCATTATCATTTCGCCCCGCCCGAGGATCTCGGCGCGCTCCTCGGCGGCACGACTTATTTCGACGATTATATCCGTACCGAAATCGGCATCTGCGACTACGTTCAGACGCTGATGCGTTCGCCGCGCAAGATGATGCTCTCGATCGACGAGTATATGATGGCCGGCAAACCCAACAGCCCCTTAAATCCCGGCGGCGGCCTTCATAACCAGTACAGCGCGAACTATCGCTTCGATCCTTCGCGGAAATTCCGCACCAATACGCCGAACCATATCCAGGAACGGGGCGGCGGCGGATTCTTCGGCAGCCATATCGTCAACGCACTGTGCGGCTCCGGCCTGCTCATTTCCTTCATGAATCACGCCGACCGCGTCAAGATCGCCTGTATGACGAGCGGCATCAGCGCGATTGCCCAGATCAACAACGAAGGCGTCTGGAAATCCGTTG
>CACZON010000225.1 GCA_902782805.1 Oscillospiraceae bacterium | reverse complement strand
TGCACGGCCGTTTGATGTGCCGGCCTTCTGCGCGCTTCCTTGTTCCTCCTCTCCCCAAAAAATCTTTGATTTTCCGGGGACCCCGTTTATGCTTCCCGAGGGCAGAACGCAGGCGCAGGGCACAGCAGCTCCTTGCCGAGCGGCGCACTTGCTCCTATCTGCGGAGAACCATGCGAAGTGAAAATCAGCCGACGAAGCCGGTGGGGGCGTAGTTTTTGCGCAGCATGGTGCGTTCGCCGCGGCCGTTGTGGATCCAGACGTTCTGGATAAGTCCGAGCCCGAAATAGAGGCACATCGCGGAAGAGCCGCCGGCGGAGAAAAAGGGGAGGGTAACGCCCATGACCGGCAGCAGCGCGAGGCACATGCCGATATTGATGATCGACTGCGAAGCGATCAGGCCGAAGAAGCCGAAGCAGATCACGGAGCCCTCGGTATCGCGGGCAGAGAGCGCGATGCGCAGGGTCAGCCCCAGAAGCGCGAGCAGCAGGAGCAGGACGAATACGCAGCCGAAAAACCCGAGCTCCTCGCCGATCGTCGAATAGATATAGTCGCTGTGCTGGAAGGGGACGGTTCCGGCCGTGGTGCGCGGACCGTTAAAGAGGCCCTGGCCGGTCAAACCGCCGGAGCCGATCGAAGTGCGCCCCTGAACCTGCTGATAGATAATATCGGAATCGAACGCAGGATCGTCGAGATGGAAGACGGCGGTAAAACGCGTCTTTTGGTATTCCTCAAGGATGCCGAGCTTCCAGGCGAGCGGAACGGCGATCACGATCGCGCCGAGGATGCCGAGGAAATAGCGCAGCTGAACGCCGGCGCCGAACGCCATCATCAGGAACATGCAGAAGAAGATCATCCCCGCGCCGTCGTCGCCCTGGAGGTGGCAGAGGATCATCGGGATCAGCGCGTGCAGGCCGAGCAGCGCAACGTGGAAAAAACGCGTCAGCTTACCGTTTTCCTTCACGATCGATATATGCTTCGCAAAGGTGACCATAAAGCCGATCTTCACGAGCTCCGAGGGCTGGAACGTACGCCCGCCGATGTTGATCCAGGCGCGCGCGTCAACGCCGCCCGAGGAGGAAACCGAGGTTGCGAAGGCGAGCGTATAGAGCATAATAAAGACGCAGAACCCGCCGATGAGATACCAGAAGTTTCCGTATTCGCGGTAGTCGATGAGCGTAATGACAAACGCCACGGCGTAGCCGATCAGTACGGCTGCAAGCTGCGTCTTGAAATAATTGGTATAGTAGGCGCGCTGGGCGCTTTTGATCATCACGAGCGCGAAGACCGAGATCAGAAGCGTCAGCAGCAGAAGGGGCTTGTGGATCCGTTTGATATAGGAAAGCACCTTGTTTTTGATCGATTCCATCTTCCAAATCCTTTATCGGTGTGGTATTATAAATGAGTATAGCAGAAAGGGCGGAATATTTCAAGAAAATCGGCTTTTTCTTGCTGAAAATTAAGAAAAATTCTTGACTTTCAAATCCGCGTATGATATAGTAATTAAGCCGCGTGCCAGGAGGCTTTTTAAGTGAGCAATCCGCCTTCGGCAGCGAGTCTTATGAAAAGGCAGGAATGCTAAGAATGTTCGCAGTGATCGAAACAGGCGGCAAGCAGTACAAGGTTCAGTACGGCGACGTGATTTTCGTTGAGAAGCTTGCAGCACAGGAAGAAGAAAACGTGGAATTCCCGGTCGTAGCGCTTTGCGGCGAAGACGGCGCGCTCAAGGTTGGCGCTCCCTACGTTGACGGCGCGAAGGTCCGCGGAAAAGTCCTCAAAACGGGCAAAGCCAAAAAAATTACGGTTATGACGTATAAGCCCAAAAAAGGCGAGAAGAGAAAACTCGGCCACAGACAGCCCTATACGAAGGTTCAGATCGAAGCGGTTGAAGGCTGATGACAAGGGTTGATTTTTTGGTAACGGAAGACGGCGCGATCCGCGGATTTCGCCTGAGCGGCCACAGCGGCGCCGGAGTTTCCGGCGAGGATATCGTCTGCGCGGCGATTTCGAGCGCGGCGTTCCTGACCGCCAACACGATCACCGAAGTGATCCGGGCGCAGGCGGTCGTCGAAGCCGAAGAAGGCTATATGTACCTTTCCGTTTCCAAAAAGGATCTCGGCCGATGCGCCGATCTCCTCAACGGCCTCAAGCTTCATCTTCTCTCGTTAGAAGAACAGTATCCGGAGAATTTAAACGTATTTTATTTGGAGGTGTAAGAATGCTGAAAATCAACATTCAGTTATTTGCTCATAAAAAAGGAATGGGCTCCACGAAGAACGGCCGCGATTCCGA
>CACZON010000224.1 GCA_902782805.1 Oscillospiraceae bacterium | reverse complement strand
GGATTTCGGGCGGCTTTATCTGCGCAGCTGGGACGGCAGCGGGCGCCCGGAGAACCTCCAGAAGGCGGAATACTTCCTCAAGATGGCAGCGGACGCCGGCGACGAAACCTCCGCCAATCTGCTGAGCGAGCTCCATAAAAAATCCGAAAGTCCGGATCTGATCGGCCCGGAGCAAGCCGCCGCCGTGGAAGCGTTCGCGCAGAACGTGATCAAAAACGGCTACGACCGCTACCACACCGAGCCCGAGGACCGCAAGCGCGTCGATACGATCCTCTCCTGGTTGGAAGATCCGAACCAGCTCAACTTCAAGGCGCCTGCAAAGACGGCGGCGCTGCTGAATTTCCGTCTGTTCCGCGCCGACATGGGAAAAGAATTCTTCGAATCGGTGCTCCACCTCAAATACGATCCGAACTGGGAGCTGCTCCTGGTTGTAACGCTGCTGGGCGAGCGCGAAATCGACACCGCCCAGATCCTCGCGCGGCTTCACAACATCCTCGATTACTACGCGGACTTCCCGGAGAAAGCGGCGGAGATTCCCTCCTTTACCGAGGGCGCCGGCGCGCTCTGCCGAGCGGTCGAGCTCAACCGCCAGCGCCTGGAGGACGACATGCTGCGCGAAAAGGCGCTCGTGCCGGTATTCGATTCGATCCGCGGGATCTATCCCGATCTGATCCGGCTGTTTTAACGCCGCGGCAATCAAGCAATAAAAAAGAGCTGATACGTGTTCGTATCAGCTCTTTTTTTGTTCGGTTCCGGTTTCGCTTTTTCGCCCTTCGGAAGGCGGGCGAAAAACGCTCCCGCTGAACGCCGCGCAGCTTACCGGGCGGCGCCGTCAAGCGAAAGAATCAGTCGACCAGCTCCAGAATCGCCATCTCGGCGGCGTCGCCGCGGCGCGGGCCGATCTTTACGATTCTCGTATAGCCGCCGTTGCGATCGGCATATTTCGGCGCGATCTCGGTGAACAGCTTATGCGTAACCGTTTCTTTCGTTACGAACGACATGACCATTCTCTTGTTGTGGAGATTGTCCTCTTTGGCGATCGTAATCATTTTTTCTGCAAGGGAGCGAACCTCTTTGGCGCGAGTTACCGTCGTTTCCATCTTGCCGTTTTCCAGCAGGTAGGTCACCATGGCTCTGAGCATCGCAGTTCTGTGAGCCGTCTCTCTGCCGAGTTTTCTTGTTCCTGGCATCTATATCACTCCATTCGGTTAATTTCACGGATCGATGAATCAATCATCGTCTTTGCGCAGACTCAGCCCGAGAGAATTCATTTTCGCAATAACTTCCTCAAGAGATTTTCTGCCCAAGTTGCGGACCTTCATCATATCGTCTTCCGACTTGTTGATCAGGTCTTCTACTGTACTGATACCTGCCCGTTTGAGGCAGTTGAAGGAACGGACGGAAAGATCCATCTCTTCAATCGTCATTTCGAGTACCTTCTGCTTGCTCTTGTCGTCCTTCTCGACCATGATCTCGGTGGTGCTGCCCTTATCGGAGAGATCCACGAAGAGATTGAGGTGTTCGGTAAGAACCTTCGCCGCGAGCGAAACGGCCTCCTGGGCGCCGATCACACCGTTCGTCCAGACTTCGAGCGTGAGCTTGTCGTAATCGATGCTCTGGCCGACGCGGGTATTTTCAACGTTGAAGTTGACCTTGACCGCAGGCGAATAGATCGAATCGACCGGGATGATCCCGATCACGCCCTGAGGCATGTTTTCTTTATTTTCCTCGCAGGAAACGTATCCGCGGCCGCGGCCCAGAACGATCTCCATATAGAGCTTGGCGTCTTCGCCGAGCGTAGCGATATGGAGCTCGGGGTTCAGGATCTCGACCTCGCTGTCGCATTTGATGGAGGCTGCGGTAACGTCGCAGGGGCCTTCGGCGGCAATTTCGACCGTCTTCGGGCCGTCGCAATGCAGTTTCGCAAGCAAGCCTTTGATATTCAGGACGATTTCGGTAACGTCCTCTTTAATGCCGGGAATGGTAGAAAACTCGTGGAGCACGCCGTCGATTTTGATCGACTGGACCGCAACGCCGGGAAGGGACGAAATCAGGACTCTTCTCAGTCCGTTGCCAAGCGTCGTGCCGAAGCCGCGCTCGAGCGGTTCCACAACGAATTTGCCGTAGGTTCCGTCTTCGGAAACGGTTTCTATATCAATTCTCGGCTTCTCAATTTCAATCATTCACAAACCTCCTTATCCAATTTCATGCAAACTGAAGCTTCTTATGCTGCTTTATGGAAAGGGATTATTTGGAATACAACTCAACGATCAGCGTTTCGTCAACGTCGAGATCAACGTCTTCACG
>CACZON010000223.1 GCA_902782805.1 Oscillospiraceae bacterium | reverse complement strand
TGGATGCTTCTCGATGGATGGACCGATGGTTTCCAGCGGGACAGCGTCAGCGTCATCCACAAAATGGACAAAATGCGGATTTCCGACAGATACCGTGACACCGGAAATATTCTGACCGTTCACGCGGATTTCGGGTTCCCCGATAATCTGAGCCTGCCCCATGTCCACGGTGACATCATTCACTTTTCCGGAACGTATCTGCATCTGCAGGGTTTTTATACCGGAAAGTGTTTCTACCGTTAAGGTTGTCTGGTCGGTAAATCCCTTATCGTAGACATATTTTCCGACGCAGCGGATCCCGTTGCCGCACATCTCGGCTTCGCTTCCGTCGGCATTGAAAATTCTCATTTTAAAATCGGCGATCCGGGAAGGCGCGATAAAAATCATTCCGTCGGAGCCCGCGCCGAAATGGCGGTCGGAAAGCCTCCTCGAAAGCTCGGCGGCATTTTCCGGCGCCTCTCCCCAGACGTAGAGGTAATCGTTTCCGAGTCCCTGCATTTTTGTAAAGTTCATAGGCTCCCTCCCTGAAGCGTTTTTATTCGTCTGACTGAGAAATCCGCCGCTCAAACCGGTTTTTGCGGCTTTCTTCCGGAATTGCGGTCGGATAGCGTCCGTCGAAGCAGGAGCTGCAGTAATCCCGGTTTCCGGCGAGCGCTTCGAGGCTTTCGATCGGAAGATATCCGAGCGAGTCGACGCCGATGATCTTCGCGATCTCTTCCACCGAATGATGGCATGCGATCAGATCCTCTTTGGAATCAATATCCGTTCCGTAATAGCACGGATAAAGAAACGGCGGCGCAGAAACGCGCATATGGATTTCTTTCGCGCCGGCGTCCCGAAGCAGCGACACAATCCGACCGCTCGTCGTTCCGCGGACGATCGAATCGTCGATCAGAACGATCCGTTTCCCCTTTACGGCCTCTTCCACGGCGGATAATTTCAGATTCACCTGGTCGAGACGGTCTTCGGGCGCGATAAACGTTCGCCCGATATATTTATTCTTGATCAGTCCGATCCCGTAGGGAATCCCCGAAAACCGGCTGTAGCCGATGGCGGCGTCGAGACCGGAATCCGGGACGCCGATCACGAGATCGGCGGGCACAGGATGCGTTTTCGCGAGGATTTCTCCCGCTTTGATCCGCGCCGTGTGAACCGAACGGCCGTCGATGACGGAATCCGGACGGGCAAAATAAATATACTCGAAAACGCAGAGCTTCTTGTGCTGCTTTTTACAATGTTCCCGGCGGGATTCGATTCCTTCCCTGCTGAAAATCAGGATTTCGCCCGGTTCAACGTCCCGGATAAAACGCGCGCCGACCGCCCTGAGCGCACAGCTCTCGGAAGCCACAATGTAAACGCCGTCTTCCGTTTTGCCGAAGCAGAGCGGCCGAAATCCGAAGGGATCCCGCGCACAGATCAGTTTCCGGGGAGACATCAGGATCAGGGAATAGGCTCCTTCCAGCTTCGTCATCGCGCGGCTGAGCGCTTCCTCGATTGAGGGGGCGCAGAGCCGTTCCTTGGTAACGATATAGGCAATCGTCTCGGTATCGCTGGACGTATGGAAAATCGCACCCGTCAGCTCCAGGGCGGAGCGAAGCGCCGACGCGTTGGAAAGATTCCCGTTGTGGGCGATCGCCATCCGGCCTTTCTGATGGTTGACTTCGATCGGCTGGCAGTTCGTCCGGTTGGACGCGCCGGTCGTCCCGTATCGGGTATGGGCAACCGCCATCGTCCCCTGCGGAAAAGACGCCAGAGTTTCCTTGGAAAAAACTTCGCTGACCAGGCCCAGATCCTTATGCGAAACGAACAGGCCGTCGTCGTTTACAACGATCCCGCAGCTTTCCTGACCGCGGTGCTGCAGCGCGTACAGTCCGAAATAGCAAAGCCCGGCGGCATGAAACGGCTGTTCGGAGATCACGCCGAAAACACCGCATTCTTCGTGAATACTCATTTTTCGGTTTCCTTTGACTTTCCGATGGCTGCCTCGACAAATCCCATAAACAAAGGATGCGGTTTGTTGGGGCGGCTCTTGAACTCGGGGTGGTACTGAACGCCGACGAAGAAGGGGCGGTCGGTAAGCTCGACCGTTTCGATCAGTTTTCCGTCGGGGGAAATCCCGCTTAGCGTAAGCCCGCGGGAAGAGAGCGCTTCGCGGTAATCATTGTTGAATTCATAGCGGTGGCGATGGCGCTCGCTGATCGTACGCGTTTTGTAGCAGCGCTCCATCGTCGTTTCCGCCATGATTTCGCAGGGATAAGCGCCGAGCCGGAGCGTTCCGCCCTTGTCGATCTCGTCGCTTTGCCCGGGCATAAAATCGATGACCTTGTGCTCGCAGTGCTCGTTAAATTCACCGGAATCGGCGTCGGGAATTCCGGCAACGTTTCGCGCAAATTCGATCACGGCGATCTGCATGCCGAGGCAGATGCCGAAGTAGGGAACGCCCTGC
>CACZON010000222.1 GCA_902782805.1 Oscillospiraceae bacterium | reverse complement strand
TTTCGGATCAGAGGAAAAAAACCGTTACTTTATTTCATAGCTTTGACTTCTTCGAATTCGTCGGTGATCTCCTTTTCGGGCGCCGGGGTCAGCAGGCTTACCACGACGATCGCGATGCTCGCCACGAGGAACGCGGGCAGCAGCTCGTAAAGATCGAAAACGCCGCCGAGCGGACGCACGAGGAATTTCCAGATAAAGATCATCGCGCCGCCGCTGATCATTCCGGCCAGCGCGCCCCAGCGATTGGTGCGCTTCCAGAAGAGCGCAAAGAGGACGACCGGCCCGAACGCCGCGCCGAAGCCGGCCCAGGCGAACGATACGACACGGAAGACGGAGCTGTTCTCGTCGCTCGCGATGAAAACGGCGACAACCGCGATCAAAACAACCGCGCAGCGCGCGATCACAAGGCGCGCTTTCTGCGAGAGCTTGATTCCGAACGCTTCGACGAGGATGTTTTCGGAAACGCTCGAAGCGGCGGCAAGGAGCTGGGAATCCGCAGTCGACATCGTAGCGGCGAGGATCCCGGCAAGGATCAAACCGGCCAGAAGCGCCAGCAGGACGCCGTTGCCGCTGATCGTCTTCGCGATTTCGATGATGATCCGCTCGCTGTCTTCAAGGCCGCTGACTTTTCCGGCCTTTACAACGCTGTATCCGATGATGCCGATCAGCGTTGCGATCCCCATCGAGATCACAACCCAAACGCTGGCGATTCGGCGGGAGGTTTTGAGCTTCTGCGCATTGCGGATCGCCATAAAGCGAAGCAGGATATGGGGCATTCCGAAGTAACCGAGGCCCCAGGCGAGCGTCGAGACGATCGGCAAAAAGCCGTAATCGCTGCTTCCGGCGGTTCCGGCGACCGCTTCGGCGACCGAAGTGGCCGCGTGGGTCGTCGTCAGATTCAGATAGCTCGGAAGCGAGCGGGCGTTCTGGACGACCGCTTCCCAGCCGCCGGCGTAGGAAACTCCGAAGCCGAGGATCACGATGAGCGCAACCGTCATGACGACCGACTGAACGAGGTCGGTCTGCGACGCCGCGAGGAATCCGCCGAGCGCCGTATAGAGAACGATGACCACCGCGCTGACGATCATAGCGGTCTGGTAACTGATCCCGAACAGCGAGCTGAAAAGCTTTCCGCAGGCGGAGAATCCGGATGCGGTATACGGGATGAAGAAAACAATAATGATCAGCGCCCCGATCACCGTAAGGATCCGGGAGCGGTCGTGGAACCGCTTGGCGAAAAAGTCCGGAATCGTAACGGCGTCGAGCTTCTGGGAATAGAAGCGGATCCGTTTGGCAACGATCAGCCAGTTGAAATAGGTACCGACCGCGAGTCCGATCGCCGTCCAGCTCGCTTCGGCGAGACCGGCAATCAGCGCAACGCCCGGAAGGCCCATCAGCAGCCACGAGCTCATATCGGAAGCTTCCGCGCTCATTGCGGTTACGAGCGGACCGAGTTTTCGGCCGCCGAGATAAAAATCACTCGAGGTCTTGCTTTTTTTGGAATTCAGGATCCCGATTACCACCATAAAGATAAGGTAGGCGCCGATCGCGATCATGATGCAGATTTGCGGCGTTGTCATGCCGGCTCCCTTCTTCCTTTTCGAAGTTATGGGAGCATTTTACCATATTCGAAAATAGACTGCAATACAGAACAGGGTACAGAACATATTCTGTACCCTGCAAGCTCTTCTCTTTCGATTGTTTATGATTTTACTGACTTTTTGAACTGTACTTATCTTCGGAATCAATCTGATACGAATAACAAAATCAAATTTTTTTGTAGCTTTCCATGAATTTCGGCATCATCTGGTCGGAATACTGATGGAGAGGATACTCACCGCCGAAGATGCACCAATCATAGAGCAGCGCCCGCTCACAGAGCGCGTACGTCCGCACGATCTCGTTGGCGGAAACGTCCGAACGCAGCTCGCCTTTCGCCTGGCCTTCGAGCGTCAGGCTGCGCAGGAGTTTGTAATAGGTGCGGTTGTGATCGAGCAGATGCTTTTCCCCGCGGGTGATCAGCTGGGAGGAATAGAGCCGGGCGAGCAGGTCGAGGGAGATCTCGTTTTCGATCATCAGAAAGAGCTCGTGGTTGAGGAGCATCAGCTTGTCGAACGAATTCATGTTCGGGTCGATTTCTTCCATCAGCTCTTCGTAGCGCTCGTCGAACAGATAGGAAAGCGAGCTTAACAGCGCGTCTTTACCTTTGAAATAATGATAGAAGGAGCCCTTTGAGGTTCCGGAAAGCTCGATGATCTCCTCGATCGTCGTGTCTTCGTAACCGTTGCGGTAGAAAAGATCCCAGGCCGCTTTTACGATTTTTCCCTTTGTATGGTTCGGCTTTTTCTTCGACATCTTCTCCCCCCTTCCGTTTTTGCACAGCGTCCGGTTATTCGCCGTAATGCGCCGCTTCGGCTTTGACGGCGTCGTACACTTCCTTATACATATAGAGACTGCCGACGCACAGCAGCGCAAGTCCTTTTTCATCCGCCGCCTTCATCGCGCGCGCCACGCCCAGCGGTACGGTTTCGGACGGCGTTGCGGCGGGAAATTCCGCGGCGTATTCCTCGGC
>CACZON010000221.1 GCA_902782805.1 Oscillospiraceae bacterium | reverse complement strand
TGATGGCCTACCGCGAGAAGACCTTCAAAAAGCGTCTCGCGTATTCGTCCGTCAGCCAGATCTCCTACGTGCTGACCGGCCTTTTCCTGATGGTGCCCCAGGCTGCCGCGGGCGGTCTGCTGCATATCGTTTTCCACGCCTGCATCAAGCTTTCGCTCTTCATGGTTGCCGGTTCGTTTATCGTCAATGCCGGCGCCCACAACGTGGATGAATTTACAGGCTTCGGAAAATCGATGCCGAAAACGCTCTGGTTCTTCACGCTCTCTTCGCTTTCACTCGTCGGAATTCCGCCGGCTGCGGGCTTTGTCAGCAAATGGTATCTCGCGCTCGGCGCGCTCGATTCCGGCGTTTCCGTGATTTCGGTCCTCGCGCCGATCGTTCTGCTCGTTTCCGCACTTTTAACGGCGGGCTATCTTCTGCCGATTACGATCCGCGGCTTTTTCCCCGGAAAAGGCGCCCAGATCCCGCCGCGCAACAACGAGGGCGGGGCGGCGATGTGGGTCCCGATCGGAATCCTTTCCGCCATGTCGATCCTTCTCGGTATCTTTTCGTCTCCGATCGTTGAAACGTTCCTGAATCTTGCAAATTCGATGTTTTGAGAGTTGAGCTTATGAATTCCTCGTTCCTGCTCATAGCGATCCTTCTGCCGTTTATCGCGGGAGTTTTGCTTTTTGCCTTAAAACTGAAAACGTACCGGGCGGTCTGCATCTATACGGGCGCCGCAACGGGATTGACTTCGATCCTTTCCTGGGCGATGATCCTGTTCGGGGAGCGGGCGAGCTTTCCGCTGTTCCGCTTTGCGAACGGTCTGCTTTTTACCCTGAGCTTCGATTCGCTCGGGCGCTTTTTCGCGGGAATCATTGCGACGCTCTGGCCGCTTACGGTGCTCTACGCCTTCGATTATATGAAGAATGAACCGCGTCAGAAGACGTTTTTCGCCTTCTTTACGATGGCCTACGGCGTTACGCTCGGGATCGCGATGGCGGGCGATCTCTTTACGATGTACTGCTTCTACGAACTGCTTACGCTGACAACGGCGCCGCTCGTGATCCATTATCTCGACCGCCGGTCCGTTCGCGCGGCGCGTACGTATTTCGTCTTCTCGCTGGGCGGAGCGGCTTTCGGCTTTGCTTCGATGATTTTTCTCGTTGCCAACGGCGCCGACGGGAATTTTGCCTTCGGTGGGATCCTTTCGGCGTATCCATACGGAAAACCGATCCTGACCGAGATCTTCTATTTTCTCGGTTTCCTCGGCTTCGGCGTCAAGTCGGCGATCTTCCCGCTGCATCACTGGCTGCCGAAAGCTTCCGTTGCGCCTACGCCGGTCACGGCGCTGCTTCATGCCGTGGCGGTGGTCAAATCCGGCGTGTTTGCGGTGATGCGGCTGACCTATTATTCCTACGGCCCCGCTCTTCTGCGCGATACCTGGGTCAAGCCGGCGGCGATGATCGTAGCGATCTTCACGCTGTTCTACGGCGCGGCCCGCGCGGTCAAGGAACCTCATTGGAAGCGCAGGCTCGCGTATTCAACCGTTGCGAACCTTTCCTATATCCTGTTCGGCGTTCTGATGATGACGCCGGAGGGCTTTTCGGCGGGACTGCTGCATATGGCGTTCCACGCCGAGATCAAGATCCTCGCGTTCTTCTGCGCCGGCGCGGTGCTGCAGTATACGGGCAGGGAATACGTCTTTGAGCTCGACGGCCTTGCGCGGAAGATGAAGATCACCTTTGCCTGCTTCCTCGTTTCGGCGCTTGCGCTGGTCGGGATTCCGCCGTTCTCGGGCTTTGTCAGCAAATGGAGCCTGCTGACCGCTGCGGCGCAGTCCGGCGACACGCTCGCGTATATCGGCGCGGGCGTTCTGCTGATCGCCGCGCTGCTGACCGCGGTCTATATGTTCACCTCGCTTCGAAGGGCGTATTTCCCCGACCGGGAATCCGACTTAGCCTCTCTTTCGGGGATTCGCGAAGCTTCGCCGCTGATGACGGTTCCGATGACGATCCTCGCCTGCGGCATTCTGCTGACCGGCGTCTTTGCGTCGCCGATCGCCGCCGCGACCGCTGCGATCGCGGCGGGAATGTAGGGGAGGCGGGAAGATGGAAGTTCTGATCCTTTTACTCGTCTTTCTGCCGATGATCGGCGCGTTTGCGGCGTATTTCCTGAAAAATCGCGCGCAAAATTGCTGCTGCGTCTTCGTTGCGGCGGTTTCGCTCTGCCTTTCGATCGCGCTGCTCGGGGCGCCCGACGGTATGCTGGAGCTGCCGAAAATCTGCTCGTTTGGGCTGCGTTTTGCGCTCGACGGGTTCCGGCGCGTCTATACGATCGTGATCTCCTTCGCCTGGCTGATGACGCTTCTGCTCTCGCCGGAGTATTTTGCCCGCCACGGCAGCGTGAGCCGCTATTATTTCTTCAATCTCATCACGCTCGGCGCAACGCTCGGCGTGTTTCTTGCGGCCGATCTCGCAACCGCGTTTGTCTTCTTCGAAATCATGTCGTTCACCTCGTTTACGTGGGTCATCGAGGAGGAAACGCCCGGCGCGATCCGCGCGGCAAATACCTATCTCGCCGTCGCCGTAATCGGCGGTCTCGTTGCGCTGATGGGGCTGTTCGTGCTGCATCACGAGCTCGGGACGACGGAGATTTCGAAACTCTATGCGCTCGCGCGGGAAAGCGGCAACCGAACGGCGCTGTATCTCGCCGGCGGCTGCATCCTCTTCGGCTTCGGCGCAAAGGCGGGCATGTTCCCGCTGCACATCTGGCTGCCGAAGGCCCATCCCGTAGCGCCGGCGCCGGCTTCGGCACTGCTCTCCGGCGTGCTGACGAAATCCGGCATCTGGGGGATCCTTGCGATCTCGGCGAATCTGTTCCGCGAAGACCCCGCCTGGGGCGCGCTGATCCTCGCGCTCGGAACGGTGACGATGGTGCTCGGCGCGCTGCTCGCGCTGTTTTCGGTCAATTTCAAGCGCACGCTTGCCTGCTCCTCGATGTCGCAGATCGGCTTTATCCTTACGGGGATCGGCTGTATGTGCCTTTTGGGCGAGGAAAACGCCCTTGCGGCGCGCGGCGCGCTGCTGCATATGATGAACCATTCGCTCTTTAAAACGGTCCTCTTCGCCTGCGCCGGGATCGTCTACATGAACGCCCATACG
>CACZON010000220.1 GCA_902782805.1 Oscillospiraceae bacterium | reverse complement strand
GGATGGAGCCGGCCGGGATCAGAACTGCGCAACGCGCCAGAACGCTTCCTTCGGCTGATGGTTGATATCGAAAAGCAGCGGCCAGTTTTTCCGTCCGCGTACGGGGAAATTATCGAGCCAGGTGTAGTCGTCCGCGATGCCCCAGAAGGTGACGCTCTTGACGACGCCTTTGTATTCGCGCAGCATCGCGAAGAATTTTTCGTAGAATAAAGCGACCTTTTCGGTCATTTCGGAGGTGGGCTCGGTCAGCTCGGTGCGTTTGTCCTCCGGGTCGAAGCAGGAAACGTCCAGCTCCGTAACGTGCAGGTCGATCCCGAGCTTCGCGTAGCGCTCGTAGGCGCGGCGGATGTTGTCGAAATCGTTGAGGCACGAGACGTTGTAGTGGCTCTGCAGGCCGAGGCCGGAGATCGGAATTCCCCGCTCGAGCATGCCGCGTACGAGCTTTTCGATCTTTTCGGATTTATCGGGATACCATTCGTTATAATCGTTGTAGAAGAGCTTGACGTCCGGATCCTCGAGCGCGGCTGCGGTAAAGGCGATATCGAGGAAATCGTCGCCGATGATCTCCGTCCAGAAGCTGCGGCGCAGGAAGAGGCCGTTTTTGTCGTCGATCGCTTCGTTGACCACGTCGTAGGCGTTGACCCTGCCCTTGAAATGCTGGGCGTAGGTATGAATATGCGCCTTGAGGTTTGCGATCAGCGTCTCGCGCGAAACGTAGGAGCCGTCCGGATTCTGATAGAGGAAGCGGGCTGCCTGCGCGTGCCATACCATGCAATGACCGCGCATCTGCATCCCGTTTTCCTTTGCGAAATCCACCATCTTGTCGGCAACGGTGAAATCGTACTGCCCGGGCGCTTTCGCTACGCTCATGTGTTTCATTTCGTTTTCGCAGGTCATGCTGGAAAACTGCGTTGCGAGCAGGTCGCGGTGCGTTTCAAGGCCTCGCGCGTTGGCGGCGGCGCCGATGTAGAAATAGTCCTTGTACGCGTCCTTTAAAGTCGTCATCATTCGTCCTCCTTTTTGAATCTCGTTTATCGTTCCGCCGGTTCGGCGGCTTTTTCCTTTTTTGCGGCGCTTTCGTCTTCCCGAAGCGCGCGGAAAAAATCTTCGAGCAGCGCGCGGCATTCCTCCTCCATCACACCGCCCCAGATTTCGGGCCTGTGGTTATAGGGGAGGGAAAAAAGCTCGGTCACGCTCTTGAGGGAGCCGGCCTTCGGATCGTAGGCGCCGAAGATCACTTTTGCGATACGGGAATTGAGAATCGCACCGGCGCACATCGGGCAGGGCTCGAGGGTGACATAGAGCTCGCAGGAATCGAGGTGCCAATCCCCGAGCGCGCGGCAGGCCTCCTCGATCGCGAGGATCTCCGCGTGGGAGACGGCGCTTTTATCGCGCTCGCGGCGGTTGAAGCCCCGGCCGACGATGCTTCCGTCTTTTACAACGACCGCGCCGACGGGGATATCGCCGGAGGCGCCGGCTTCCTTCGCGAGGGCGATCGCTTCGTTCATATAGCGGTGGTTCGGAAGATAACGCTTCTCTGCCATAGCGCTACATCAGAAGGAATTCGATCGTCGTGAAGACGAAATAGACGAACAGCGCGATAAAGCCCGGATTGAGCACGAGCATCGCAAGGCGCCGGCCGAAGGAATAGGGCGGGCGAACGGCGCCGGGCGTCTTTTTGAAGAATTCGCGGTGCCGCAGAATCAGGAAGAACAGCGCAAGCGCGCCGAGGGCGATGAGGCCGAAGAAAAGAATCGTCTGCAAAAGATCGGTCTGATCGGTCGGCGAAGCCTCGTACCAGAGCTCCGTCGCAACGGAAAAGCCGTTGTTGATCGCGTGGATGATGATCGTCAAAAAGAGGTTGCCCGTCTTGACGACGATCCAGCCGAAGATCATTCCGCAGCAGAATGCGAAGACGAGCTGGATCAGGTTGCCGTGGAAGAGGGCGAAGAGGATCGAAGTAGCGAGAACGGCGAACCCGTTGCCGTATTTGCGCAGACGCGAGAGGATCACGCCGCGGAACGCGAATTCCTCGACAAACGGCGGGATGATCGCGATATTGACGAAATAGAGGATCGAGCCGACGATCCCTTTCGGCAGAGGCGACTGCGGCAGCTCGCCGGAAAGGCCGACCTCTTCGAGAAGGTAGCTGACGAGATTCGAGGGATAATTTGCCGCAAGGCAAACTCCGACGCCGAACAGGATGCAGAGAACGGCGTAGAAAAATCCGGTTTTCCGAACGGGGATCAGCTCGTTGACGCTGATTTTGGAGACGAGCGTCATCAGAAGGAACGGCAGGAACATGCCGACGACGTAATAGAAGCAGGAGAGCGCGTAATAGACCTCTTCGCTCATCCCGGAGAAATCACCGTAGATATGCGGATAGCCGAAGATGCCGAGGGCGAAGGATAAAAAGAGATATAAAAACGACATCCCGAAGATCCCCGCCAGCACCATCCAGGAGAGGCGATTCGAATCCTTGCGGATCGATTTTGAATAGACCTTTTTCGGATCCGGAGGAATCACCGGGCGCACGGCATACGCGGGCGCGTACTGCGGCTGCGGATACTGCGGCTGCGGATAGGAAGACGGAGGATACGGATATTGAGCCATAGGGAAATGCCTCGCTTTCGTTGCTGTAAGCTTATTATCCACCATTCGGGCAATTCTGTCAATAAATCCTTGACCGGATTTCTCCGGGATGATAAGATGAAAAAGAAATAAGAAAAGCGGTGAATCACAATGAGGATGAGAAAAAAGAAATGGGCCAGACCGGAGCTTGCCGCTTCGCCGTTTTTTGTCGATGAGCCGGAGCAGCTCCTCGGAAAATGGGCCGGCAGCTTCCGGAAAAAGCAGCCGGTCTATCTGGAGCTCGGCTGCGGAAAAAGCCCGTTCCTCGCAGAAATGGGGCTTCTGCATCCCGAGATCAATTTCATCGGGATCGATCAGAGCGCGGACGTTCTGGGCGTTGCGCGCCGCAATATTTCCGCCGCCTACGAAAGGGCCGGGGAAGAAGTCGGCAATATCCTTCTCTGCGCGTATCATATCGAGCGCCTGCCCGCGATCATGAACGAAAACGACCGCGCGGCGCGGATCTATATCAATTTCTGCAATCCCTGGCAGAAGAAAAAGCACCACAAGCGCCGCCTGACCTATCCGATCTTCCTGCGGATGTACAAGCAGCTTCTGGAGGACGGCGGCGAGATCTGGTTCAAGACCGACAGCGACGGGCTCTTTGAAGATTCGCTCGGCTATTTTGCACAGGAGCACTTTGCGCTGCTGCGAAAAACGTACGATCTCCACGCCGAGAAAGAATGGCCGGAGAACGTCCTGACCGAACATGAAATTCTCTTCTCCTCCGAAGGGATCCCGATCAAAGCGGCGATTTTCCGCAAGGGAAACGACTAAACGGCGCCGTCGCGGCGGTAGAGCGCAAGGAGCAGGTCGACCATCCGGCCGTAGCTTTTCGTTCCGTCTGTCTGGTCGTTCGCTTTGAGGTAGGCGTCGTTGATCTTCTGGCTTACCTCTGCGACCTTGCCCTCGAACTGTTTCCAGTAGGCGCTGTTGGCCGCAAAATCGCGGCGCGCGCCTTCGCAGAGCAGCGCATAACACTCGTTGCCGAGCTCCCGGTCGGACGCGAAGAGGGCGTTGTTCGAATAAAGGAACGCAAGCATCAGCCCGGAATAGCGGAATTCCGGGCTTTCGCTCTGTCTGCAGGCAAGATACGCGATAAAATTCGCTTCGTCCTCACGCATGTAGCCGTGGAGATGGGAAAGCTCGTGGCACATCGTTGACGGGAGAAGATAATCGGGCATATCGGTATTGACGTTCGCCTCCATCGTAAAGGCGGAAAAGACCCCCGAGGTATTCGTATAGGACATCATCCGCGAAAGAAGCACCGGCTTCGGTGCGCCGAGATCGCTTTCAAATTCGGGATAATCCGCTCCGAGCGCCGATACTTCCGCGCCGGCGCGGGAGGCGATCTCAGAATAATCGAACCGCTCGGTTGACATAACACCGAACTCGTCCTCCGAAAGCTGCGGGCGGACTTCGTTGATCTTCAGCGCGAGCGCGCGGCAGAGCGCGGCGAGCTCTTCGTCGGTCGATTTCTGCAGCGTCAGGCCGCTTCGCTGGGCAAAGGTATAGCGGTAGTAATTCGTTCCGCAGCCGAAGGTGAACATCGCGAACACGATCGAGATCACGCAGAAGAGGTTCAGAAAGAATTTCCAGAATCCGCGCTTCTTCCGGATCAGCTGCACCACGGAAACGATGAGGAACACCGGAACGAACACACACAGGAGAAGGATCAGAATCTCCATCAGGGAGAAGGGAATCCATCGGGTAAGGGTGCTTAGGATCTTTGCGTAGACGAGATACGGCCCCTGTGCGATCCATTGGGCAAAGTCCGGATACCGCTTTGCAAAAACGAGCAGCAGGAAGCAGACCGGCAGCAGAAGCAGCAGCCAGATCCTTTTGAGATGCAGGATTTTTTTCACGCGAAGAACCCCTTCCTTTGTTTTTTCGCCGATTTTACGGAAAAATGATTGACAAAACGCATCCTTTATACGTATAATAACATCGATATATGAAAATACTGTGATGGGAATAAAACTTTTCAGCGTCCGCAAAGAGAAACGGCGGTTGGTGCAAGCCGAAGGTAAGCTGAAAATGAATAGGTCGTCCCGGAGTTTCGCGCCCGAACGCTCAGTAAGGCGCGGCGGTTTGCCCCGTTAGCGGCAGCGGCTTTCGGTTGAGGAAGCTTTAAGGGTTCCGGCTTGCCGGAAAAAACGGGTGGTACCGCGGATTTTCATCGATTCGTCCCGAGTATGCAGCAGCATATTCGGGATTTTTTTATTGCAGAAGTACCCAAAGAAAGAGGAGAATCATATGACGCACGAACTTGCAAAAACCTATGAGCCGCAGAACGTGGAAGACCGGATTTACAAATCCTGGATCGACGGCGGCTATTTCCACGCGCAGGTGGATCCTTCGAAAAAGCCGTATACGATCGTGATCCCGCCGCCGAACATCACCGGACAGCTCCATATGGGCCACGCGATGGACGAAACGCTCCAGGATATCCTGATCCGCTTCCGCAGGATGCAGGGATATTCTGCGCTCTGGCTGCCCGGCACGGACCACGCTTCGATCGCAACCGAGGCGAAAATCGTTGAGGCGATGCGCGAGGAAGGGATCACCAAGGAGGAGATCGGCCGCGAAGCGTTCCTTGAGCGCGCCTGGGCCTGGAAAGAGAAATACGGCGGCAGGATCGTGGAACAGCTCAAAAAGCTCGGATCCTCCTGCGATTGGGAGCGCGAGCGCTTTACGCTCGACGAGGGCTGCTCGAAAGCCGTTCGCGAAGTGTTCGTCCGCCTCTATGAAAAAGGCCTGATTTACCGCGGCGAACGCATCATCAACTGGTGCCCCCACTGCAAAACGTCGATCTCCGACGCCGAGGTGGAATTCGAAGAAAAAGACGGCTTCTTCTGGCATATCCGTTATCCCTATGCCGACGGCAGCGGCTATATCGAGCTCGCAACGACGCGTCCCGAAACGATGCTCGGCGACACCGCCGTTGCGGTTCATCCCGACGACGAGCGCTACCGCGACAAGGTCGGCAAGATGCTGATCCTCCCGCTTGTGAACAAGGAGATCCCGCTGATCGCGGACGAATACGTCGAGATGGATTTCGGAACCGGCGTCGTAAAGATCACCCCGGCCCACGATCCCAACGACTTTGAGGTTGGTCTGCGCCACAATCTTCCCGTGATCAACGTCATGGACGAAGAAGGCTATATGAACGAAAACGCCGGAAAATATGCCGGCATGAGCGCCCTCGAAGCAAGAGAGCAGATCGTAAAGGACCTCGAAGCGCAGGGACTGCTGCTGCGCGTTGAGCCGATCCGCCACAACGTAGGCACCTGTTACCGCTGCGGCACTGTGGTGGAGCCGATGATCTCGAAGCAGTGGTTCGTGAAGATGAAGCCGCTCGCCGACCCCGCGATCCGGGCGGTGGAAACGGGAAAGATCCGCTTCATCCCCGAACGCATGGATAAGATCTACTTCAGCTGGATGAACAACATCAAGGACTGGTGCATCTCGCGCCAGCTCTGGTGGGGCCACAGGATCCCGGCCTGGTACTGCGACAGCTGCGGAGAGCTCTTCGTTTCGCGCGAGGATCTGACCGTCTGCCCGAAGTGCGGTAAGCCGCTGCGTCAGGACCCCGACACGCTCGATACCTGGTTCTCTTCGGCGCTCTGGCCGTTCTCAACGCTCGGCTGGCCGGAAAAAACCGAGGAACTCAAATACTTCTTCCCGACCAATACGCTCGTTACCGGCTATGATATCATCTTCTTCTGGGTGGCCAGGATGATCTTCTCCTCGCTTGAGCAGATGAACGACGTCCCGTTCGATACCGTTTTCTTCCACGGCCTCGTCCGCGACGCACAGGGCAGAAAGATGTCGAAGTCGCTCGGCAACGGGATTGATCCGCTCGAGATCATCGAAAAGTACGGCGCCGATGCGCTGCGCTATACCGTCGTCACCGGCAACAGCCCCGGAAACGATATCCGCTTCTCGGACGAGAAGATCGCGGCGAGCCGCAATTTTGCGAACAAGATCTGGAACGCGGCGCGCTTTATCCGTATGAACCTCGAGGGCGAGGAGATCGGCGCGCAGCTGCCCGAAACGCTTACGCTCGAAGAGCAGTGGATCGTATCCGCGTATAACCGGATTGTTCGGGAAGTGACCGAAAACCTCGAGAAATTCGAGCTCGGCATCGCGGTTCAGAAGGTCTACGATTTCCTTTGGGACGTCTTCTGCGACTGGTATATCGAGATCGCGAAGATCCGCATGCAGCAGGGAGACCGCGAAGCGGCGCTCGGCGCGAAGAAGACGCTTGTCTTCGTTTTCTCCGGTACGATGAAGCTGCTGCATCCGTTCATGCCGTTCATCACGGAGGAAATCTGGCAGTCGCTGCCGCACGAAGGCGAATCGATCATGGTTTCACAGTGGCCGAAGTATGATCCCGCGCTCGAGAACGCCGAAGCGGAAGAGAAGATGGGGAACGTGATGGAAGCGATCCGTGCCGTCCGCGCGCGCAAGGCGGAAATGAACGTTCCGACGAAAAAGACGCACCTCTATATCGCGACCGCGCATCCGGATACCTACCGCGAGAGCGAAGCGATCCTTCAGAAGCTCTCCTACAGCGCGGAGATCGAGGTTGCCGATCGCTTTGAGATCGACGGCGCGGTAACGATCGTTACCGCCGACGCGCGGCTTTATCTGCCAATGGCGGAGCTCGTCGACCGCGAAGCGGAGCTTCGGCGCCTCGAAAAAGAGCTCGATTCCGCACGCCGGCAGATGGCGACGGTCGAAGCGAAGCTGCAGAACGAAGCCTTTATGCAGAAAGCGCCGCAAAACGTCATCGACGGTGTCCGCGCAAACGGCGAGAAGCTCTCGGAAAAGATCCGCATGATCCAGAGCGAAATCGAAGCGCTCGGCTGACCTTGTGAAGCCGCCCGGTTCCGGCGCGGAGAAAAATAAAAAGGAAGCCGGATTTCGACCGGTTTTTCAGAGAAGACCTCTTATCCTTTTGGATGAGAGGTCTTTTTATATTCTGCAACAAAGGAGGTCATGAACTATGCCTGTTCATCTGATTTATCGCGAGGAGAGCGTCCGGGCGGAGCTGATCGGCGAGATCGACGATTATACCGCGCGGCAGATGCGCGAAGCGATCGATCCGGCGATCAGCCGCCTCCATCCCAAAAAGCTGATCCTTGATTTTTCCGCGGTGCCGTTTATGGACAGCTCCGGGATCGGGCTGATCATCGGCCGCTATAAGCTGATGCGGCTGTGGGAAGGAGAAGTGACGCTTTCCGGAATGAGCCGGAGAATCGAAATGATCGTAAAGCTTTCCGGCGCTGAAAAAATCGTACGCAAAGAAAGGAGGGAGCAGCATGCTGGATAAGAACGAGATGAAGATCGCGTTTCCGAGCTTTTCCTCCAACGAATCCTTCGCGCGCGCGGCGATTTCCGCCTTCGTCGCGCAGCTCGATCCGACCGTCGACGAGCTTACGGATATCAAAACCGCCGTTTCCGAAGCGGTAACGAACTGCATCATCCACGCGTACCGCGACCGCATCGGGATGATCTACATAACGGTCGCGATCGATCCCGCGGGCGAGGTGACGGTAAAAATCCGCGACAAAGGCTGCGGGATCGAAGACGTTCCGAAGGCGATGGAGCCGTTGTTTACCACCGGAGGAAGCGAGCGGGCAGGGCTCGGATTCGCGGTGATGCAGAGCTTTATGAACCGAGTGCGCGTCCGTTCGAAGCCCGGGGTCGGAACGACGGTCACGCTCAAAAAGAAGATCCAAAGCCGCAGGATCGGAGCCTGAGATGGAGGATCGGGAGCGGTTTATCGCGGAAAATCTCGGGCTGGTTCATTCCTGCGCGCAGCGCTTTCGCGCAAGGGGGATCGAATATGACGACCTTTTCGGCGCAGGCTGCGTCGGACTTGTAAAAGCCGCCGACCGATATCAGCCGGAACGCGGCCTGCGGTTTTCAACCTACGCGGTTCCGGTGATCCTCGGCGAGATCCGCCGCCTGTTCCGGGAAAACGGCTCGGTGAGCGTCGGAAGGACGCTCAGGGAAAGGGCGATGCGCGCGGCACGGGAAGCAGAGCGCTTCCAAAGGGAAAACGGGCGTCCGGCGCGGATCGAAGAGCTCGCACAGCGCCTCGGGACCGATCCGGCTTCGGCCGCCCAGGCGATCGCGGCGGCGGCTCCGGCGGTATCGCTGACCGCGCCGGAAGGCGGCGAGCTGGATCTTCCCGTTGATTTTCCGGAGGAGGAGATCTCCGAGCGCCTGGCGCTCTACGAGATCATCCGGAAACTGCCGGCGGACGAGGCACGGCTTTTGAAGCTGCGGTATTTTGAACGAAAAACACAGAGTGAAGCGGCAAAGATTCTCCACACGACCCAGGTCGGGATCAGCCGCAAAGAAAAAAAGCTTCTCCTCAAGATGCGGGAGATGCTGTCGGAGGGTTCGGAACATGAAACGGAAAACCGCCGGAAAACGGCAGAAATATAAAGGGAAACACCTGAAAGAACGCCGGAAAAGAGGACTTTGCACCCTGCTTTTCCCGGACCTTTTCGCAAAACACATGGCGCTGGACCGCCGTCCGTAGCGCCTTGAAACGCAAAAAGGCGGCGAAGCTGTTTCGCCGCCTTTTTATATGGAAGATTCTTACTGCGCCTTCGGTTTTACGCGCTGCAGAAGCGGCAGCACGAATGCGCCGAGGCAGTTGCCGAGCGTAACGAGCAGAACGTAAATCATCGCCTTTCCCGAGAGGAAGCAGGCGATATTCGCCGCGCCGAAATAGAACATATCGGCGATCGAATGCTCGAATCCCGAGAGGATGAAGACGCTGACGCAGAGGAACAGCCCGACGAATTTCGAAAGATCGGAAGCGGCGCTCTTGTAGTGATCGACCGCGAGATGGATCAGAAGTCCGCAGAACGCCGCGAGAACGATCGTTTGCAGCGGGGCTTGCTCGAGCTTCTTTTCGCAAAGCGCCTGGGCTTTTTCCGCAAGGCCGGCTTTCGCGAAATAGAGCAGCGAGCTGACGATCGCCGTCCCGGCGAGATTCCCGATCCAGATCACGATGAGATCAAGGATGTATTTCGGACGGTTTCCGATCAGATAGCCGATTTTCCCGGTAAAGAGGTTCATTTTGTAGATGCATACGAAGGCAAGGCCGATTGTAAAGAGCAGCGCGCCGGCGATTTTACTGTCGCTGGAAAGATAAACGGTGCCGCCGATCGAGATCATCACGCCGGCGAAAGCGGAATAGAGGAAGAGATGCATAAAAACTTCTCCTTTACAAAAGCTTGTAATTTATTTTATTATAGTACGTGGAGATACCGTTTGCAAGCGGGGATTTTCGGGAAGGAGGATGAACGGAATGAAAAAAGCAAAAGATGCGCTGCGCCGCTTTGCCGCAAGGCTCTCGCAGGATCGGATCAACGTCTACGCGGCTCAGGCGGCGTTTTATATCATAACGGCGTTTATTCCGTTCCTCGCGCTTCTGATCGTCCTTGTCAAGCTCTTTATCGGTCTCGATCAGGCGGAGCTGACCGAGACGGCTGCCGCGTTTTTCCCGGAAACGCTTCAGGGCTTTTTCCAGACGATCATCGCGGAGCTCTATCATATCACACCCGCCTCCGTTATCTCACTCTCGACGCTCGTCGGCCTCTGGTCGTCTTCGAAGGGCGTTCTCGCGGTCAAGGTCGGCCTCAACCGGGTCTATCACACGCAGGGGGAGCAGAGCTATCTGCGCCTGCGCGGCTCTTCGATTTTCCATACGTTCCTGATGCTGCTGACGATCCTCTTCTCGCTTGCAGTCCTCGTCTTCGGCAACAGCATCACGTCGCTCCTCGAGAGCAAGCTTCCGGTTCTGATGAATCTGATCAACCGGATCCTTTCCTTCAAATCGCTGATTTCGGCGGTGCTGTTTACGCTCTTTTTCGCGTTTATTTACAAGTATCTTCCGGACGGCAGCCGTTCCCGCCGTTTCCGCGCGCAGCTGCCCGGCGCGCTCGTGGCGGCGCTCGGCTGGACGTTGTTCTCGTATTTTTACGGGATGTATATCGATAACTATTCAAGATACTCCGTGATTTACGGTTCGATCGGCGCGCTGGTGCTGATGCTGCTGTGGATCTATTTCTGCCTCGAGGTACTGCTCTTCGGCGCGGAAGTCAACGAATGTATCCAATTGTTCCGCCACCGCCGGGATGAAGCGGCGGAAATACCGCAGGGGGAGGCAACGGAAAAACATGAATGACGTATTCGTCAGCGCGATCATCGCCGCGGCGGGCAGCTCGACCCGCATGAAATCGGAAGTGCCGAAGATCTTTCTGCCGCTGTGCGGAAAACCGGTCCTCTCCTACAGCCTCGAAGCGTTCGACCGCTGCAGCCGGATCGCAGAAATCGTCCTCGTAATACGGCCGGAGGATTTTTCCCGCGCGCAGGCGCTCTGCGCGGGGATCAAAACGCCGGTCAAGCTTGTGCAGGGCGGAGAAACGCGCTTCGAATCCGTCCGGCGCGGGATCGGCGCCGCAAGCGAAGCGGCAACGCACGTTGCGATTCATGACGCCGCGCGGCCGCTCCTTTCGCAGGATCAGCTTTGCCGCGTGATCGACGATGCCGTCGCTTTCGGTGCGGCAACGCTTTCCACAAAGATGAAGGATACCGTAAAATTCGCGGGAGAGGGGAACCGGATCGAATCCACCCCGCCGCGCGAACGCCTTTACGCGGTCCAGACGCCGCAGGTTTTTGAAAAACAGCGCTACCTCGAAGCGGTGCGAAAAGCCGGGAGTGCGGATTATACCGACGACTGCCAGCTGCTCGAAAAAGCCGGCATCCCGGTGGTGCTGACGCCGGGCGAATATACGAATCTGAAAATTACGACTCAGGAAGACCTGCTGTTTGCGCAGGCGATCCTCGAAAAGGAGGCTCCAAAAATGCTCCGGATCGGCCACGGTTACGACGTTCACCGGTTTGCCGATGGAAGAAAGCTGATCCTCGGCGGGATCGAGATCCCGTACGAACGCGGATTGCTCGGCCATTCGGACGCCGACGTTCTGCTGCACGCCGTGATGGACGCGCTGCTCGGCGCGGCGGCGCTCGGCGATATCGGAACGCATTTTCCCGACACCGACGACCGGACCCTCGGTGCGGACAGCTTCGTGCTGTTTGAAAAAACGGCGGCGATCCTTTCCGAAAACGGTTTTTCAATCGGCAATATCGACGCCATGGTGATCGCCCAGGAGCCGAAGCTTATGCCTTACGTTCAGGCGATGCGCGAAAAGATCGCCCGGGGCGCCGGGATCGCGGTTTCGGCGGTCAGCGTAAAGGCGACGACCGAGGAAGGGCTCGGCTTTACCGGCAGAAAAGAAGGAATTGCCGCACACGCCGTCTGCACGGTCCTGCAGGGATAAGGGGCAGTTTCCCGCTCCTTTTCATAGAATGATAACGGACGATT
>CACZON010000219.1 GCA_902782805.1 Oscillospiraceae bacterium | reverse complement strand
TCATATGAATATGTTGCGAGACATGAAGAAATTCTCCGGCGCAAGGACGAGGTGCGCTCGCTGTTTCTGGAGATCGAAAAAAACTCCGGTCTGTTCAAATAATGTTCACACAAGAGTCCTTGCAGTTTTATAAATTCAATGATATAATCAAGGTACAATCACAGAGCAAAGGAGATACGGCTATGAAAATTTTAGACGATGTTGTTGTTAACGCAAAATCCGTAGCAAGCGAAATCGGCAAAAAAGCCGGAAAAGCATTCGATCTTTCCAAACTGAGATTCAGCGCGGCGGACCTGAGCGGCGAAATCAATAAGAAATATAAAGCGCTCGGCAAGCTCGTATTTCTGGCAAAGCGCGAAGGCGCCCAGAACGATCTCGAGATTGAAAACGTCATGAATGAAATCGAACAGCTTCAGGACGACCTCGACGCCGTCAACGAAGAGATCCTTTTGATCCGCAACAAGAAGGTCTGCCCGGTCTGCAAAAAGGAAAACCCGGTCGACGCGCTGTTCTGCAACGCCTGCGGCACCCCGCTGAGCGTTCCCGAGGAGAAAACGGAAGAAGCCGAAGAGGCTGTTGAGGAAGTCAAGGAAGCCGCCGAAGAAGTCTGCGAAAAGGTTGAAGACGCCGCGCAGGACGCCGTGGAAGCGGTAAAAGACGCTGCTGACGAAATCCTCGGCGAGTAAGATTCTCAAAAACGAAATAAGAGAGGGGAAGAATCCCTCTCTTTTCGTTTATGGCAGTATTTCTGCAAATTTCGCGGTTTTTCGCGGCAGAGTTCGGATAAAGGGAGCCGGAGCATGAAGAAGTACGCTGCAAAACATATGAAAAGCGGAAAACGGCGGGACGGGATGAAGAAACAGAGCTTTCTTCACGGCGCGCTGATCCTGACGCTGAGCATTCTCATCGTCAAGGTCGTAGGCATGCTGTTCAAAGTTCCGCTCAACTGGATTATTACCGAAGAGGGTATGGGCTACTTCGGAACGGCCTATAATTTTTACAGTCCGATCTTCAGCCTGGCGACCGCCGGCTTCCCGATCGCGATCTCGAAGATGGTTTCCGAGAGCTTCACCCGCGGGGATTACCGCGACATCCGCCAGATCCACAAGGCGTCGATCCCGATTTTCCTGATCACGGGAATTGCCGGAACGCTCATCATGTTCCTCGGCTCGGGGATCTACGTCGGGATCATCTCGAATCCGCTTTCGCGCTATTCGATGCTTGCGCTTTCGCCGGCGATTCTGTTCTCCTGCCTTTCCTCGATCTACCGCGGTTATTACGAAGGCCTGCGCAACATGTATCCCACGGCGATCTCCGAGGTTCTCGAAGCGCTCGGGAAGCTGTTCCTCGGCCTTTCCGGCGCCTATCTGATTATGAAGTTCGGCATGAACGAGTTCCTCTCAAAGGGAACGGTTTTCGGCTTTGAAGTTTTCGCTTCGAACGGCGTTTCGGCGACGCAGGCCGATGCTTCCGCGGCGCTGATCCCTTATGCGGCCGCAGCTGCGATCCTCGGCGTTACGATCGGATCGGCGATCAGCGTTCTGTACCTTTATATTTACCATAAGCGCCACGGCGACGGGATCAGCCTCGAGGAGCTCTACGCCTCTCCGGAGCCGAAATCCGTCCGCTCGATCGCGAAGACGCTGATCAAAACGGCGATTCCGATCGGCATCGGCGCGATTGCAACGAACGTCGCCTCGCTGATCGATACAACATTCCTGCAGATGCGGATCAAGAATATCGTCGATTCGAATCCGGAACCGATGTTCGCGATGTACGAAGGCCTGATCCCCGAGCGCAATCTCTCCCTGCCGGATACGGTTCCGAATTTTCTTTACGGCTGCTATACCAATGCGATCACGCTCTATATGCTGATCCCCTCGATCACCCAGGCGTTCGGAATCAGCGCGCTGCCGAGTATGACCTCGGCCTGGACCTCGGGCGACCGGACGGAGATCAAAAAGAGCATGGAAGCGGTTCTGCGGATTTCGGCGCTGTTCAGTATTCCTGCCGGGCTCGGAATGAGCGTTCTGGCGATGCCGATCTCCAAGCTCATTTACGGCAGCCGCGACGCGGTTGAAATCACGGCCTACGTACTGATCATCATGGGCGTTGCCGCAATCTTCGCTTCGATCAACACCCCGCTCAACAGTATGCTTCAGGCGGTCGGAAGGGTCGATATCCCGGTCAAAATCATCTGTGTCGGTCTTCTGATCAAAATCCTCGCGACGTACGTCGTCGCCGGGATCCCGCAGATCAACATCCTCGGCGCCGGCTGCGGAACGCTGCTCTGCTATCTGTTCGCGGCGGTCGCCTCGGTCGTCTGTCTCTGCAGGATCACGAAAATCGTGCCGAATTTCAAATCCGTTTTCCTCAAACCGTTTATCGCTGCGGCAATCTGTGCGGCTGCGGCGTTCGGCGTCTATCAGCTCGGCGCGGCGGTTCTTCCGCGTTTTGCAAAGTATCTGACCCTTGCGGCGATCCTTGTTGCCTGCCTCGTATATATCGCGGCGTTGCTGCTGCTCAAAGCAATCTCGAAAGACGACGTTTTAATGCTTCCGAAGGGCGAAAAAATTGCAAAAGTACTTGAAAAACACAATTTTATCATGTAATATATTTAAAGACGCATAAAGAATAACATGGCGTATTCTTGTGATTAAAAAATTGGAGGATATGAAAATGAACAAAACCGAATTAATTGCCAGCGTAGCAAAGAAAAACAACCTTACTAAAAAAGAAGCGAATGCGGTTGTTGATTCCGTATTCGATGCGATCGTAGAAGCTCTTTCCAAAGAAGAAAAAGTCCAGATCGTCGGTTTCGGAACCTTTGAGGTTCGTGTACGCGGCGAGCGTCAGGGCCGTGATCCCAGAACCAACACTCCTATGACGATCCCGGCATCCAAGGCTCCGGCATTCAAGGCCGGCAAGGCTTTCAAAGACGCGATCAATAAATAAGCGGAAAGCTTCAAAAGAGCAGCGATCGTCGGTCGCTGCTTTCTTTTTCATTCGGAGAATATTTATGAGACTTGACAAATACTTAAAAGTATCGCGGATCATCAAGCGCCGCACGGTGGCGAGCGAGGCCTGCGCGGCGGGAAAGGTTTCGGTCAACGGAAAGGTTGCGAAGCCCTCCCACGAGATGAAGATCGGCGATACGATCGAACTGCAGCTCGGCGCGCGCAAAATCTGCGCGCGGGTGACCGATCTTTCGGAGACCGTCCGCAAGGAGGACGCGGCACAGATGTATCAGATCCTTTCCGAGGAATAACGCTCATAAGCCTGGGTTTCGGCGCATACATTTTACTGAATGTACGGCATCGAAAGGCAGGCTTCCTTTTTTATGGAGATTTTGAAAAATCCGCCGCGATCCACCCCGAAAAAAGCACATTCTCTGAGAATCGATTCGAGAACGCAGGCGTTTTTGACCGGCGTTTCCAACGTAGACAGCTTCAACGACGAGGTGATCGTTGCCTATACCGATTACGGCGAGCTGATCCTGCGCGGCAAGGGACTTACGATCGAGCAGCTGAACGTTGAAACGGGGGAGCTTTCGGTCCGCGGTCAGATCGCGTCCGCCGCATATACCGATGCTCCCGCGGGAAAAGGCGTTTTTTCAAAGATTTTCCGCTGAGGGCCGCAGCGCTTGATCGCGGATCTTGGAAAACAGCTTCAGGGAATCGGGCTGTCCGTATTTTTCGGGGTTTTTCTCGGCGTCGTCTATGATATACTTCGGTTGATCCGGCTCGCAGCGGGCGCCGGAAAGGGCGCGACGTTTTTTTTCGACCTTTTTTTCTGTTTTCTGGCCGCACTCGCAAGCTTTACGCTCGCACTCGGCACCAATTACGGCTTTCTGCGCTTCTATCATCTCGGCGGGGAAACGCTCGGAATGCTGCTCTGGTATTTTACGCTCGGAAAGCTTTTCCGGGTTTTCTGCCGGGCGCTGCTGCGTGGTGTAAAAAGGCTGGCGGACTCTCTGCAGAAGCTTTTGCGGCGCTTTTCGGGCCGATTCGCCGCCGAACGGCGGAAAGAATGAAAAAAATTGATAAAAAAGTAAAAAAACTCGCAAAAAAAGGTTGAAAACAGTCGAAAAAATATAGTATAATTTAGGAAATGTAAGCTGAAAATGGGGTGGAACCCCTATCTGGCCGAAAAAGGAAGGAAAGGGTGCTTTTTTGATGAAAGAAATCAAAGCGAAAAAAGTGAAAAAAAGTACGCTGATCCGGATCGGCCTGATCGCTCTGTGCATTTACATGGTTGCCATGCTGATCATCACGCAGGCAAAAACCAGCGATCAAGAAAATCAGAAGAAAGCCTTAGAGGAACAGATCGTTCTCCAGCGGCTGAAAAACGAAAAGATGCGTCTCGCACTCGAAGAGGATGATCCGGAATATATCGAACAGATTGCCCGTGAAGAATTCGGTTACGTAAAGCCGGGCGAAAAGGTATTTGTCGATATTTCCGGAAATTGAGAATCAGGAGGACTATTTTTCCCTATGCAGCTTGAAGTTGGCGCGATCCTTGAAGGAAAGGTTACGGGTATTACGAAGTTCAGCGCGTTCGTTGAATTGCCCGGCGGAAAAACCGGTATGGTCCATATTTCTGAGATCGCTCCCGTTTTCGTCAACGATATCCACGATTTCGTGCAGGAAAAGCAGATCGTAAAGGTAAAGATCCTTTCGATCGCGGATGACGGAAAAATTGCGCTTTCCATGAAGAAAGCCGTTGAACAGCCGCCGCGCTCGCAGCGAAGGGAAAAGCCCGTATCGCAGCCGAGACCCCAGCGTACCGCACCGAAGCCGCCGGCGCCTCCGGTGGAACGTCCGAATTACGAATGGCAGAAAAAAGAAGTGAGCGGAAGCTTCGAGGACATGATGCTCCGCTTTAAGCAGACAAGCGACGATAAAATGTCCGATCTCAAGAAAGGCGTCGACGCAAAGCGCGGCAGCTATTCGAGAGGCGGTCATCCGTCCAGAAGAGGATAACGAAAAAGAGGCTTCAACGCCTCTTTTTTTATGCGCGGCAGCGCAGAAACAAGGAGAAACTATGAACGGATCATTCAGAATGTCGGCCCCGTGCCTTTTGGGGCTCGAAGGCCTTGCGGCGCAGGAGCTGCGGGAAATCGGCGCCGCGGACGTCGCCGCGCAGGACGGAAGAGTGCTCTTTTCCGGCGACGCTGAGATGCTCGCGCGGGCAAATCTCTGGTCGCGCTATGCGGAGCGGATTCAGATCTTCCTCGCTTCGTTCGAGGCGCGGACGTTCGACGAGCTTTTCGAGGGGACAAAGGCGCTTCCCT
>CACZON010000218.1 GCA_902782805.1 Oscillospiraceae bacterium | reverse complement strand
GAAAGAAAACAAACTTGCTAAATGATCCATGAATTTCTCCGTTCAGATCGTCAACCTTGTAAAAGCCCTGAAAGCAAAGCACGAAACCGTGATCTCAAACCAGTATGGAGCTGCTATTATAAAAAAATAACCGCAAAAAGCTTTATTTCGCACTCTACCGGCGGTTGATTTCTCCCCGTTCAACCGCCGGTTCGTGGATTTTCCGGATCTCTTCGCTTAAACTGAAGACCGTAAGGAGTCAAATCGAAATGGTTCGGCAGAAAGAACAGTCGGACAGACGTCTTCTGAAAATGGAGATCGTGATCGCAGCCGTATCTGCGGCGCTGCCGGCAGAATAAAGTGATTTCCAAAGAATAACGCTCCGGCTTTCAGAGCCTTGAAAGGATGAAATCCATGTACGCGATCGAAACAAAAGGACTTACCAAATACTATGGAAAGATCCGCGGGATCGAATCCCTGGATCTTTCCGTTGCAGAAGGAGAGATCTTCGGCTTTATCGGCCCCAACGGAGCCGGAAAAAGCACGACGATTCGAACGCTGCTCGGCCTGATCCGCAAGACCTCCGGCAGCGCGAGCGTCCTCGGAATGGACGCAGAAAAAGATCACGAAAAGATTCTTCGCGAAGTCGGATATCTCCCTTCCGAAGCCGCGTTCTATAACGGGATGCGCGCCGGCGAAGTGCTCGAATTTTCTGCAAAGCTTCGGAAAAAGGACTGCGCCGCGCAGGCAAAGCGTCTTGCCGAACGGCTGGAACTCGATCTTTCGCGAAAAGTAGGCGAGCTCTCGCTCGGCAACCGCAAAAAAGTCGGCATTATCGCCGCGATGCAGCACAAGCCGCGGCTCTATATCCTCGACGAACCGACAAGCGGGCTCGATCCGCTGATCCAGCGGGAATTCTTCACGCTTTTGAGGGAGCGGAACGAAGAAGGCGCAACGGTTTTTCTCTCCTCCCACGTTCTCTCGGAAATCGGCCGCTACTGTACGAGCGCCGCCATCCTGCGCGAAGGAAAGCTGATCCGTCAGGACCGCGTCGATCAGCTCAGCGCAACCGGCGTCAAGCGCATTACGCTCCACGGCGCCGCCGATTTGCCGAAAATCGAGGGCATGCGCGATATCGCGCAAAGCGAAAACGCCGTCAGTTTCCTTTACAGCGGAAGAGCGGACGCGCTGATCAAAGCTCTTGCCGCGCTTTCCTTCGAAGATATCACCCTGACCGATCCCGATATCGAAGACGTGTTTCTGCACTACTACACGAAGGAGGGAGAATAAAATGACGCTGTTTTTAAATGAACTCAAAAGAGATCGGACGAAACGGATCGTCTGGAGCGGCGCGATCGCCCTGATGCTTCTGATCAGCATCGTGATTTATCCGCAGATGACCTCGCAGATGAGCGAGATCGGCGATATGTTTTCCGAAATGGGAGGATTCTCCGAAGCGTTCAATATGGACAAAATCAATTTCGGCGAGTTTCGCGGGTATTTCGCGGTGGAATGCGGCAACGTCCTCGGGCTCGGCGGCGCGTTCTTCGCAGCGCTTCTGGGAATTGCGGCGCTCGCGAAGGAAGAACGCGAACGCACGGCGGAATTCCTGCTGACGCATCCCGTCTCCCGGCGCCGCGTCGTTTCCGAAAAGCTCGCAGCGGTTCTCGCCGAGATCGTGATCCTCAACCTCGCCGTTGTGATCGCCGCGCTCGCCGCAACGCTCGCGATCGGGGAGAAGATCGACGCAAAGCTCTTTTTCCTGATCTTCCTGGGATATTTCCTGATGCAGATCGAGATCGCCTGCGTCATGTTCGGCCTTTCGGCATTTCTGCGCGGCAACGGCTTCGGGATCGCGCTCGGCGCCGCGTTTGTGCTCTATTTTTTGAACATCCTCGCCAACCTGACCGACAAAGCTCAGGCGCTGCGGTATGTCACCCCGTTCTCCTATGCGGACGGTACTTCGATCGTCGCTGCCGGCGGGATTGAGATGAAATATCTGATCCCCGGTATCTTCTTTATGATCGCCGGCGCCGCCGCTGCGTTCGTTCAGTACTGCCGTAAGGATATCCACGCGTAACTCTCAAAAAAAGCATACCGTTTCAAAAGTCGGCAAAATCGATTTTCTGCCGGCTTTTTGCTTTATTTGGCGGATTTTCCGAAAACCTCATTGACACTGATGTTTTGCCGCATTATAATGGATACGGTCAATTGAATATGCAGCAGACGGTGCCGATGCGTCAGCGATCGCTGGATTGGATGCATCGGGTAAAAGGGAAACAGGTTGAAGGCCTGTGCGATCTCGTCACTGTAAGCGCGCTGCGTGTTTTTTCTGCGAAAGCAGGCCACTGAGAAATCGGGAAGGTGAAACACGCGTAAAGCCGCGAGCCAGGAAACCTGCCGTTTGCCGGTACGGGAAAGAAATTTCCAAATCACGAGGACTTGATTGTACCATACCTTTTGGGTTTCCTTTTGTCTGCGTTTGTGCAAAAGGTCTTTTTGTCGTGTCTTTATGCGGCGGTCGGGATCCGGAAGGGTATTGTGAAAGTCTTTTTCCTCAAAAAGGTAAAAGGCTTTTTTTATTGGCGTTCGGAGCGTTTCTCCAAACGCCGGCTTTGCGTGCGTCTTCGGTTCTTTTCCGTGCCTTAGTGAATTTGCTGATGTAAAAATTCAGATACATCGGGGGACGGTATCATCGCCCCAGAACAAGGAGGAAAAGAAACCATGAAAAAGACAATTGCGATTCTTCTGTGCTTCGTAATGGTCGCAGCGCTGATGGTCGGCTGCTCGAAAACGGAAACGCCCTCGAGCTCCGAGCCTTCAAGCTCGACGCCTGCGCCTTCCAGCAGCGAAGCTCCGAGTTCTTCCGAAGAACCGGCAAGCAGCGGGACACAGGAAAAGACTGATCAGGAGCTCGCCGATGAGGTTGCGGCTCTGATCGACGCGATCTACGTTCAGGAACGTACGGAGGAAACCGACGCCCTGTGCGCCGAAGCAAAGGAAAAATGGGATGCGCTGACCGACGCTCAGAAAGAGCTCGTTGAGGGCGAAAACGCCGATCCGGATTATTTCGGCCGCTATACGGGCGACGCCTCGAAGGATGATCCCCGTAACGGCGACGACATCGGCGAAAACGAGCTGCTCGTCGTGAGCTTCGGTACGTCCTTCAACGACAGCCGCGCCGAAGATATCGGCGGCATTGAGGAAGTGCTGCAGGCCGCGTTCCCGGATTGGTCCGTACGCAGAGCGTTCACCGCTCAGATCATCATCAACCACGTACAGGCCCGCGACGGCGAAAAGATCGACAACGTCCATCAGGCGCTCGAGCGTGCCGTTGCGAACGGCGTGAAAAATCTGGTCGTTCAGCCTACGCACCTGATG
>CACZON010000217.1 GCA_902782805.1 Oscillospiraceae bacterium | reverse complement strand
TAGCCGCCGCCGAAGAACCATACCATAACCGGGAGCTTTTCGTCCGTCTTTTTCGCGGGCGTCCAGATATTGAGATAGAGACCGTCTTCGCTCATCGCGACTTCGGGATCGACGTGCCATTCTTTCGAATAGAACGCGTCGGGATTCTTTCCGGGAACCGCCTGCATCGTGATCGGGCCGAATTCGTAGCATTCGCGAACGCCCTCCCAGTTTTCGCATGGCTGCGGCGCGCGCCAGCGGTTTTCGCCGATCGGCGGCGCTGCAAACGGGATCCCTTTATAAACGGTGATGCGCGCGTCCGTTCCGGGGAATCCGCGGACACGGCCGTTTTCGGTTTTCGTTTCTCTAAGCATATCTATCCTCCTTTTTAAGAATCGGGTTCGTTTTCCGAAGCGGATCAGTTGTTTTTCCGATACGCTTCGAGATTCTTCTCAACGATGAATTTCGTAACGGCGCTTTCGTCTTCCTTCTGCATGAAGATCTCGTCAAAGAAATTGATGCAGCGCGGATTCTCGGGGGTATAGGGTTCCCAGGTCACCATCTCGCTGCCGTCGGCGTCTTTGCCGTTCGGATCGCCGTTTTTGGCGAAATTCGTCCAGTAGTTGCACATTTTGCGGGCCAGATCGTAATGATGGCCGTCGAACGGGCGCCAGCATTTCATCAGCGTCTCAAAGCAGAACCAGAGGTCGCTCGAATGGAAGGAACCGGCGTCGTCGCCCGGGATCTCCGGATCGAAGTTGTAGAGCCAGATCGGTCTTCCCTGCTCGTTGAAAATCTTCGCTACGTCGCGCGCGGCGGTTTCGTTCATGAAGATCGAAGCTGCCTTCGTAAGCTCCTCGCCTTTTTCGACCTCGCTCTTGACGAGCGACACGTATTCGTCGGCAACTTCGCCCATCGAGCCCTTCGCGTAGGCTTCGAGCGCTTCCACGGTGTTTTCCTTCGGACCCATGCCGAATTCGTCGCCCGTCCAGCCGAGCATCACCGGGACGCGATGAAGCTCGTCGGCCATGAGATAGCCCTCGATCTCCTTCGTCAGGAACTTGTGATCGACTACGGAATTGAACCAGCCGCGAACTTCAAGCGCCTTGTCGCGGACGAATTCCGCCGGCAAAGCGCGCGCTTCGGCCAGCGTTTCAACGCCGAGGTATTCCTTGAAGAAGCGAACGCCGAGCTGTTCGGCCTCTTTGAGCTCCAGGTTATGCCGGAACATCGTCTTCGGATAAACGGGCAGCAGGCTGCCGCCGGCCGAAGACTGGATGATCGCCTTCTGGAAGAGGCCATCCGTCTGCTCGGAGCACATCTGCGTAAAGACGGAGACGCCGCCGGAAGACTGGCCGAAAATCGTGATATTCTTCGGGTCGCCGCCGAAGTTTTCGATATTGCGGTTGACCCATTCGATCGCCGCTTTCTGATCGAGGAAGCCGAAGTTGCAGGGCGCGTCGGGCGCTTCCGCCGTCAGCTCCGGATGCGCCAGGAATCCGAAGACGTTGAGACGGTACGCGATCGTTACGAGAACGCAGCCGCGGTGCGCGATCCGCTCGCCGTCGAATTCCATTTCGCAGCAGTTGCCCTCCTGCAGACCGCCGCCGAAGATCCAGACCATGACCGGGAGCTTTTCGTCGCCCGTTTTCGCAGGCGTCCAGATATTTAGCTGCAGCGAGCCGTCCTCCGCCATCGGGATCTCGGGGTCGACGTTCCATTCCTTGGAATAGAAGGCGTTCGGATCCTTTCCGGGGATCGCCTGCATCGTGATCGGGCCGAACGCATAGCATTCACGGATGCCTTTCCAGGGCTTGGCGGGCTGCGGCGCGCGCCAGCGGTTTTCTCCCGAGGGATCGGCCGCGTACGGGATTCCTTTGAAGACGGTAATCCGGGCGTCCGTTCCCGGGAAGCCCTTTACCATACCGGTTTCGGTTTTCGTAATTCGAAGCATTGTTTTTATGCACCTCCGCCAAAAATTATTTCTGATTTCATTGTACTATCATCGATTCATATAATCAAGTGTTTTTTCGTTTCGAAAGGTTCTACTCAGAGAGGAGCAAGCTCAATTGCCCGGCATGGAGGTACTGTGCTTCGCCGCCTGTGTTCTGCCCTCGGGAAACAAAGCAGGTAAGTTGAATTCTTTTTAGATTCCACCTCATCAGTCAGCCTCACGGCTGACAGCTTCCCCTCAAAGAGAAGCCTTCGATCAGCGCGCAACGGAAGCCTTCCCCTTGAGGGCGCGGGTCTCCAGTGGAGACCTCTGCCGAAGGCAGAAGCGCCGACCGAACCGGCAGGCGAGACAGGTGGTGAGCGAAGCGGCTCGGATGAGGTGGACCTCCCGCGAACCGATCATTTCCGT
>CACZON010000216.1 GCA_902782805.1 Oscillospiraceae bacterium | reverse complement strand
AGGAGAATTTCACAGCACGCAGATCCGGGATCGACGCGAGACGCACGAGGCTCCGGAAAAAGAGATTCGGCTTTTTCGGAACGATCGGTTTCGCTTCGGGAAGCGCTTTTACCTGCGCAAAGGAAAGCTCTTTCGATTTGATTTTCATTCGGATTCCCCCAAAAGACAATCAGAGCGGAAAACGGCGCGGCGCCGAATCACAGCGGTTTTTTGGCGAGATAGAGGCGGTCGGTATCGAAAAAGACGACCCGGTTCCCGAAATCGAGAACCGTCTTTTTAAGCCCATCGAAGAATTTCGTCCGATACGGCTCCGGGATCACGATATGATCGCAATGCGTTCCGCAGTAGGCGACGTATTCTTCGGCGGTAAACTCGCGCCGGCCGGAATAATCGCGTTTTTCAAAATCGGTAAAGCCGTAATCCGGCGCATGGTCGTAGTGAAACGGTTCGTGCATATCCTTATATTCCCGGACCGGCTTGAAATACGCGGAATACACCTTCTGGACTTCCGTATAGAGCGCTTCATTCGGCGTTTTGTAGTCGCCCTTCGAAAGCAGAAACATCGCAAGCGTTCCGCCCGGTTTGAGCAGCCGGAAGGTCTTTTCAAAGGCAACCTTTTCCGGGATCCATTGGATCGTCGCAGCGGAATAAATCAGATCGAATTTCTGATCGCCGAAATCATGGGAGATGAAATCATCGTTGACGATCGAAAAGTTTTCAAACGCGCCGTATTTTTCGATCATTTTCGCGCAGAGATTCGCGCCGAGCTCGATCGCATGATACTCGCAGCCGGTTTCGAGGATCGGATCCGTTGCCTGACCCGTTCCAGGGCCGAGCTCCAGGCCGCGTTTTCCCGGGCCGACCCCTGCGTACGCGATCAGATCGCGGAACAGCTCGGGGCTATAGCGCTGGCGATACCGGTCGAACTGCTCCGGGATCGTATCAAACACTCTTCGAAATTCCATAGTTTCCCTTTCCTTATCGCAGTTTCTCAAAAACGGGACTGCGAAACTCTGTTTCAAAATCAGCCGATCCTTTTTCCGATGATCTCGCAGATCGGCGCTCTGTTTCCTTCTTCGTCGGTCAGAACGTTCAGCCAGCGGAAACGGTTTTCGGAAAGATCGGTAAAAATCCAGAAAGCGTTTTCCTCATCGAGCACTTTGCCGACGAGCTCCTCCCCCTCTTTTGTAAACCGCAGCCGTTTCATACAATGATCGCAGGTATAGACGACGTCATAGCAGCCCTCACCGCGGTTGAACATCCGCAGCGAAGTTCCGTACTCTCCGTCCGGCTGCGGCTGTGATTCTTTGGTAGCCCTCGACGGAAAAATGAAAACGTCCTGTATTCCGGCGCCTTCCAGAATGCGTCGAAACAGCCATTCACCCTTGACGTGGCGCGGGTTTCCGCCGAATTCATCGAAATAATCACAGTCCCAATCGCCTAAAAGAGGCGCGAACCAATCGTATTCCTCCGGGATCTTCCCGTTTTCCGCGCTCAATAACGCGTCGGTAAAAAGATCCGTCATTTTCATTTTCCCTCCCCAACTTTTTCGGATGTTTAAACTTCTTCTGTTATTATACGAAAAAACGCCGCATGAATCAATCGTTTCAAAAAAAGAAATCCCGCGAAAAGCCGAATCGGCAATCCGCGGGAGAACGCTGAACGTGTTTTTTGATGCGCCGAAGATCGGATCCGTTTGTGAACCTCTTTTTCTCCGGCGTTGGATTTTCTGTTACGGATTGGGTGATACCGAACCGTTGACGATCCCCGCATAGATCTCCTCGGGGATCATCGGCGAGGTGATTTCGGCGATCAATTCGGCGTCGATCTCGCCGTGCTCGGCATACTGGCGGCCGGCTTTTTGCAAAAGCGCAAGGCGCGGGGCCGTGACCGGCGCCGCTTCCGGCGCGCTGAACATCGGGCTTTCCGGAACGGTAAGAGCCGTTCCCGCGCCGTGGAACATCAGCGAAAACTGCGCTGTAACGGGCTCGAAGTTGTGCCTGGAATTCGGGAAGCCGCAGCCGCAGATCATCAGATAGCGCAGACGCGAAAAATCCGCCTGGCCGACGTGTTCATATCGCTCGCCGACCTTCTGCATCGCCATGCTCGAAAGCGGCAGGGTGCGGTCGAAAAGCGCCTTGAGCGGCGCGGGCATCGCATAGCAGTAGAGCGGAAAGCTCAGAAGCAGCAATTCGCTTTCAAGAATTTCGCCGAGGATCTCCCGCATATCGTCGTTGAGGACGCACGTTCCGCCGTTGCGCATGCAGGTAAAGCAGCCGGTGCAGTATTCGATCTTTTTGTCGATCACGTCGATCTGCTTGATCTCCTGCGGCGCCGCCTCGTTCATCCCCTGCAAAAACGCGCGGGTGATCTTCATCGTATCGCTCTTTTCTTTTTTCGGACTTCCGTTGAGAACCAGGATTTTCATTTTACGGCCTCCTTGCAGATTTGTATCCGTTATCTCAGGCGATACCGGTAGCGGCAGATTTCCTGCTGCGCGCCCTGATAATTGCCGATCCCTTCGTACTCCGAAATAAAGCCGGTCTTTTCCATCACTCTACGAGAGGCGAGATTGGCGGCCAGGCAGAGCCCTGTCATTTCCGTGATTCCGAGCTGTTTCATGATCACCGGCAAAAATGCGCGGACCGCTTCGGCGGCATAGCCGCGCTTTGTATAGCGCGCGCCGATATGGTAACCGATCTCCCATTCTCCTTTCCCGAGCGGAACGGCCTGAACGTAGCCGACGTACGTACCGTCTTTTAATAAGACCGGATAGACAAACGGGCCCTGCGCGCCGCCGTACTGCGACCTTAAAAACTCGATCGTTTCCGCCGCGTT
>CACZON010000215.1 GCA_902782805.1 Oscillospiraceae bacterium | reverse complement strand
GCTGATATCCCTCGCCGAACAGAATATCAAGATGCTCCTGAGAGAGATGAAGGTGGCGAGCGGAAGTTTCAACCATAATTTTCATAACGAATTACACTCCTTGGCGTTTAATGCAAGTTTATTTTACTCCCTTTTTCCGCTTATTTCAAGAAAAAAGATGAATTTCAAAAAGGAATATGCTATAATTTCAACAGATACGGCAGATGCGTATTCCGCCGTGCGGGTGCATGAATTCAAAGGAGGGCTTTGGATGGCTGAGAACTGGGAAGAACTGCGGCAGGAATGTCTCGGGTGCGAAAAGTGCGAGCTTTGCAAAACGCGCCATCACGTCGTTTTCGGCGTCGGTCCGAAGGAAGCGAAGGTGCTTTTTATCGGGGAAGGCCCCGGCGAGAATGAAGACCTCCAAGGGGAACCATTCGTCGGACGCGGCGGGCAGCTGCTCGATAAATACCTTGCGGCGGTGGATCTCGACCGTAAAACGAATATCTATATCACCAATACGGTCAAATGCCGGCCGCCGCACAACCGCGACCCGAAGCCGGAGGAGCAGACCGCCTGCGCCGACTGGCTGCGGCGCCAGATCGCGATTCTCCGCCCGGCGATCATCGTATGCCTCGGGCGTATCTCGGCGATGCGCTACATCAAGGAGGATTTCCGGGTCACGAAGGAACACGGCGTCTTTTTCAAAAAGGGAAATTATCTCATGATGGGGACCTACCATCCGGCGGCGCTGCTGCGAAATCCCAACAATAAACCGGACGCGTTCGAGGATTTTCTGCGTCTGCGCGAAAAAATCGACGAATTACAGCTTGATATCGCAAAGAATTATGAGAAAGAATAATTAAAAAGTCCGGCTTTTCATACAAAGGCCGGACTTTTTTGACTTTTTCTTGACAAAAGTTTCGGGAATCTCTTAAAATGTTTATATGGAGCATAGCTTCAAATAAACTATGGAACAGGAGAAAAAGCATATGACAGGCATCCCTCTGATCATTGTGTTCATCGCAGCGATTGTCGCAATGATTCTTCTGATCTCCAAACTGAAGGTTCATCCCTTCCTGGCGATCATGGCGATTTCCCTCCTGCTGGCGATCGTCGCCGGTATCCCTCTTGCAGAAGTTCCGGGCATCATTGGATCCGGATTCTCAGGAACGTTTACTTCCATCGGTATTGTCATTATCCTTGGCGCATTTATCGGAACGGTTCTGGAAAAGACCGGCGCCGCGCTGAAGCTGGCTGATATGGTGATTCGGCTGGTCGGCGAAAAGAATCCGGAGCTTGCGATGGAGCTGATGGGATGGGTCGTTTCCATCCCGGTATTCTGCGACAGCGGCTTTGTCATTCTCAATCCGATTCGGAAAGCGCTTGTAAAACGAACCGGAAAATCCAGTGTGGCAATGACGGTCTGCCTTTCCTGCGGCCTCTACATTGCGCATGTATTCATTCCGCCTACACCCGGCCCGATTGCCGCGGCGCAGACGCTGGGCGCAGGCGAGCACCTCCTTTTGGTGATCGGTCTTGGTGCGCTTTGCTCTATTTTCCCCCTGATCGCCGGATATATCTTTGCGCGTTTTATCGGCAAAAAAATCAAAAGCGCGGATGAACTCGGCGGCAAGGACGAAGTGGTAAAAACCTACGAGGAACTCAAAGCGGAATACGGAAAGCTGCCGAACGGCATCAACGCACTGGCTCCGCTGGTTGTTCCGATTTTACTCATGGCACTTTCCTCGGTTTCAACCATGGCCGGATGGGAAGGCTTCGGGGCGCAGCTCCTTACCTTCCTCGGTACGCCGATCATGGCGCTCGGCGTAGGTACGATCCTTGCGATCCTTCAGCTTTTCACAGCTAAAAAGGGAAAAGAATTCTATGAACTGACCAACGAAACACTCAAAACGGTTGGCCCGATTCTGTTCGTTACTGCTGCCGGCGGCGTACTTGGAAAAGTGATTTCCTCCTCGGACATGGTCAACTTTATCAAAGAAAACGCTTCTGTGTTGGAGACGCTCGGAATTTTCTTCCCCTTCCTTCTTTCTGCGATCCTCAAAAGTGCGCAGGGCTCTTCCACGGTTGCAATTACAACAACGGCGGGTATTGTGGCTCCCTTACTGCCTGTATTGGGCTTTGTTGCTCCTGCGCAGATTGCCCTGGTTGTTATGGCGATCGGTGCCGGTGCGATGACCGTTTCTCACGCCAACGATTCCTACTTCTGGGTTGTAACGAATTTCGGAGAGATGAAGCCGGAAGAAGGCTATCGCACGCAGACACTGATGACATTGATCATCGGTATTGCAGCAATGGTCGAAATATTCCTTGTAAGTCTTTTTATCTGAACAAAAATACGGCGCGCCGGATCCTTTCGGCGCGCCTTTTTGAAGGAGCAAGCTATGAATCAGCTGTTACGTTCACACGCGGATGAAATCATCCGCGAAGCGATCGCCGCCGTTTTGCCGGACGCCGCGGTGCAGCGCGCATTGGCAGGGAAGAAATACCCCGGCCGCGTTTTGCTGGTCGCGGCCGGAAAGGCTGCCTGGCAGATGGCAAAAGCGGCCTCTGATTTTTTGGGGGAGCGGATCGAAAAGGGTGTTGTTATCACAAAATACGATCACGTCATGGGCCCGATCGCCAATTTTGATTGCTATGAAGCGGGACATCCCATTCCGGATGAAAACTCATTCCGTGCAACTGCGGCAGCGATCGATCTGGTAGAGGATCTCAAGCCGGAGGATACGGTGCTCTTTCTGCTTTCCGGAGGCGGCAGCGCTCTCTTTGAAAAGCCGCTGATCCCGGGCGAAGAATTGCAGGACGTCACCTCTCAGCTCCTCGCCAGCGGCGCAGATATTGTGGAGATCAATACGATCCGCAAGCGCCTTTCTGCCGTAAAAGGAGGCCGGTTCGCCCAGATTTGCGCACCCGCGCAGGTTGAGGCAGTGATTCTCTCCGACATTTTAGGAGATCCGCTCGATATGATCGCATCCGGGCCGGTCTGCCCGGATGCTGCAACCGATCAGGATGCGAAGAACATTGTTCGCAAATATCAGTTGAAGCTATCCCCCGAAGCGCTTCGCCTGCTCGATGTTGAAACGCCGAAGCGTCTTGACAATGTAGAAACGCAGATCAACGGCAGCGTTCGCGAGCTTTGCGCCGCGGCGGCAAAAACCTGCCGCAGGCTGGGATACACGCCCCTGATCCTGACTGATCAACTCTGCTGTGAGGCGCGCCACGCCGGCAGCTTCCTTTCCTCGATCCTCAAAACGCATCAAAATGACGGCGAAGCGCTCGCATTTATCGCGGGCGGCGAAACCGTAGTGCGCCTTACGGGAAAGGGCAAGGGCGGCAGAAATCAGGAAATCGCGCTTGCAGCTGCGGCGGGAATTGCCGGGATCAAAAACGCAGCGGTTTTCTCCGTTGGGAGCGACGGGACCGACGGCCCCACCGACGCGGCGGGCGGCTACGCGGATTCCGATACGTTCGGAGCGCTCAAAGCACTCGGAATTTCCGCAGATGATGTCCTTATGGAAAACGATGCCTACAACGCGCTTTCAAAAACCGGCGGCCTCATTGTTACCGGTCCTACCGGAACAAACGTCAACGATGTCGCGGTTGCGCTGCTTTGGCGCGATTGAGTTTAAACAAAGGAACCGGCCCTTCCGATGGGAAAGGCCGGTTTTTTTGCTGTTTTGCAGGAGCGCCGTGCAGATCAAAATTACAGATAAAGCTTCGCGAGGCCACCCTCGCTTGTTTCTTTATACACACGCGAGAGATCACGCCCGGTTTCATACATCGTTTTTACAACAAGGTCGAAGGAGATCTTACGCGTATCGCTCAGGAAATTCGCAAGGTTGACCGCGTTGATCGCCCGCATGGCCGCAACCGCGTTGCGCTCAATACAGGGAATTTGAACGAGCCCCTTGATCGGATCGCAGGTAAGGCCGAGGTGATGCTCGATCGCGATTTCCGCGGCGTATTCGATTTGATTGAGAGACATTCCGTACAATTCGCCGAGCGCCGCCGCCGCCATCGCGCAGGCGCTGCCGATTTCCGCCTGGCAGCCGCATTCCGCGCCGATGACCGAAGCGTTCGTTTTGATCAGGTTCCCGATGACGCCCGCTGTGGCGAGGCTTCGTAAAATCTCGCGGTCGGTAAACCCGCGCTTTTCTTTCGCGTAGCGCAGGACCGCCGGCAGAACGCCGGCCGCGCCGCAGGACGGCGCCGTTACCACGCGCCGGAACGAAGCGTTCTGTTCGCTTACGGCAAACGCGTAGGCGCAGACAAGGCGGCTTTCGCGCGTTTCGGCGCTTTCGTCGATATGCGATTGGCTATAGAGAAATTTCGCTTTGCGCTGTACACCGAGCCCGCCTTCGAGGATTCCTTCCTCGGCGAGGCCTCCTTCGATGGATTCTCCCATCGCTTCCCAGATTTCAGAAAGAAAACTCCAGAGTTGCGGCCCTTCGTTTTCTTCGGCGTACTGCCAGAGCCGGAGCTTCTTCTCTTCACAAACCGCCGCAATCTGAGAAAAGGTATGCTCGGCGTAGAGCGCGCTGTTCTGCGCAAGCTCCGCCCCCTTGATTTGGAAGCTGCCGCCGCCGCTGCTGTAGGCTTCAAGCTCGCCGAGCAGCGCTGCGCCGCAATAGGCGGAAAAACGCATCGTACAGGGATGCGGCAGGGAGTCTTCGCCGGTCAGAAAGCGGATCTCGGTTTTATTCGGTGCAAAAGTATCGCGGATCAGGGAATCGATGCGGTAGGCTTTTCCCATTTTTGCGAGCGAGCCGAACAGCTCCGCGATAAAGCGGTCCGCCCGGGGATAGAGGCCGCGAAAATACGCCGCGGCGCGCTGCGGCGCCATGGTATGGGAGCTCGAAGGGCCGTTGCCGATCCGGTAGAGCTCTCTGAGCGAGGGCATGCCTTCGGCCGCCGCGCGGTCGGCAGGGGATGCTTCTTCGGAGAGAAGCGAACCCACCGGCACCGAGAAAAGCGCAGCGATGCGCAGCAGCTTTTCTGTGCTCGGCATGGATTCGCCGTTTTCCCATTTGGAAACGGCGCGGTTGGATACGCCGACCTGTTCGCCGAACTGCGACTGTGAAAGATGATTCTGTTTACGCAGG
>CACZON010000214.1 GCA_902782805.1 Oscillospiraceae bacterium | reverse complement strand
ATCTGACGCAGAAGCACTCCGCACAAAACACGATCGGCTCCTATCTGAGCGATCTCGATAAGTTTTCGGCCTATCTCGCGCTTGAAAATATATCGGATCTCTCCCGGGTGGACGAGCCTTTTATCGTGCGTTATATGGATTATCTGAAATCGTGCGGCTTTTCTACCGCAACGGTTACGCGCAATCTCGCTTCGATCCGCTCGTTGTGCGATTTCCTCGTTGAGAACGGGACGCTTTCGGTAAATCCCGCAAAATCGATCAAAGCGCAGAAGGTCCCGAAAAAGATCCCGGAGATCCTTTCGAGCGAAGAGATGACGAAGCTGCTCGCTACGCCGAACATTACCGACCCGAAAGGATGCCGCGACAAAGCGATGCTGGAACTTCTTTACGCAACGGGAATCCGCGTTTCGGAGCTGATTTCGCTCAATATACGCGACGTCAACCTCGGCCGCGGGCTGCTCTATTGCCGCGGTTCCAAGTCGGAGCGGACGATCCCGATCTATCCGGCTGCGATTTCCGCCGTTTCGGATTATCTTTACCGGGTCCGCGGGCTTCTCGTCCGCGAGGATTCCGGCGACGCACTCTTTACCAATCTCAATGGAACGCGGCTGACGCGTCAGGGCTTCTGGAAGATCATCAAGGCTTATGCGAAGGAAGCGAAGATCGAAAAAGAAATCACGCCGCATACGTTCCGCCACGCGTTCGCGCTTCATATGCTCCAGAACGGCGCCGACCTGAAGGATATCAAGGCGCTGATGGGCCATTCGGATATTTCTTCGACCCAGGTCTATCTGCAGATGCTGGATCACCACGTCGAGGACGTCTACCGCCAGTATCATCCGATGGCAAAAAACAACTGATCTTTCTCAAATAAAGGAGTAAACGCTCTATGGCGATTTTCGGTAATTTATTCGGAAGAATGTACGGCAAGGAAGGGCCCGGCGTTTCCAAGGACGAGCCCAGGCGTCCGGCATTTTCCCGTTATCTCAGCCAGTTTTTCGGAAAATTCGGCAAATGGATCCAGCTGAATCTGCTCTTTATGATCCCGACTGCGGTCGTAGCCGCCGCGATGTTTTTCCTCTACGCGATCTCGTATACCGTGATGATCCCGATCGGCAATACGCTCGTGGAGGTCGATCTCTGGCACCGCTACGTTTTCCCGCTGCCGCTGATTTTCTGGTATCCGTTCCTCGCCGGACTTACGATGATCAGCCGCTGCGCGATCCGCGAAGAGCCGTTCTTCGTCTTTACCGACGCGATGAACGCGGTCAAGAAGAATTTCAAGCTCTTCTTTCTCAACGGAGTGATCGTCTATATCGTTTATATCCTCTTTTCGATCGCGTTCGATTTCTATTTTTACCTGATGTTCCAGTATTATATTCTGTTTATTCCGTTTATTCTCAGCTGTCTCGTCATCTTCCTCTTTATTTCGGCGCAGTTCTATATCCCGATGATGGCGATCACTTTCAATCTTCGCCTGCGCGATCTTTACCGCAACGGCCTGATTTTTGCGGTGATCGGTTTCCCGCGCAACGCGTTCATACTCTTTCTGATCCTGCTGATCATCACTTATTTCTTCTTCCTGGCGCCCGTAATGCTGCTCTTTGAGCTGCTGGCGGTGATCTTCTTTATCGCGTTCGGGTTCGTTTTCAACACCTACACGAAGAATTTCATCATCTATCCCGTGATCGAAAAATATCTGATCAACGGAGAAACGGAAACGAGCCGGGAAAAGCGCGAACGGATCCGCGAAGAGCGCGAGCAGGAGCGCAATATGTCGGTGCTCAGCGAAGAGGAATTCAACGCGCTTTCCGAAATCAAATCGGAATACGTTTACGTCAACGGAAAACTCATCAAGCGCTCCGAATACGAAGCGCAGCAAAATGATGAAGATTCATAACAGAAAAGACCGCCCCGAACTCGGGGCGGCCTTTTCTGTTTCTCATGATCATGCGGGAATGACACCGGCCGGACAAGCAGGGAGGGGCGGGATCATTCCTTTTTTTCTTCGCTGCGCATGCGGACCTTCGAAAGCGGGTTCGCTTTGGAGGCTTCTTCCATCTGCTGGCTTGAAAGATGCGTATAGATCTCGGTCGTTCCGAGGTTTTCGTGGCCGAGTATATCCTTAAGAACGCGGATATCGACGTTGCCGTACTGATACATCAGCGTCGCCGCAGTATGGCGGAGCTTATGGACGGAATAGCCGACGCCGCCGAGATCGATATCCTTGAGGTATTTTTTGACGAGATACTGAACCGTTTTCGGGCTGATGCGCTTTTTCTGGCGGCTGATGAACAGCGCGTTTTTATCGTAAAGGCCGTCTTTCGGGCGAACCGCAAGATAGCGTTCGATCGCATCGCGGCACGCATCGTTGAGATAGACGATCCGCTCCTTATTGCCCTTGCCGACGATCCGGATCACGCCGGCGTTGTTCTTGATATCGGAGACGTTGATCCCCACGAGCTCGGAAAGGCGCATTCCGCAGTTCAAAAACAGCGTCAGGATGCAGTAATCGCGCTCCTTGTAATCGCCGTCCACCGCGTTTAAAAGGTCGATGCTCTGCTCGAGCGTCAGATATTTCGGAAGCGATTTTTTCTGCTTCGGCGCTTCGAGCTGCTCGAGCGGGGAAACCTCCAGCAGATGCTTCTGGTTGGTGACGAATTTATAAAACGTCCGAAGGCTCGAGGTCTTGCGCATGCGCGCGGAGGTTTGATTTTCGCGCTCGCTCATCAGATAGTTCATATATTCGAAAATGTCGGTCAACGTCACCGAGAGAATCAGCTCTTCGGGAAGATCGGCGATCGGGATCCCGGAAAGCTCCGCATCGCGCGCAACGAGCCCGTGTTTGCGCTTGAGATAGCGGAAAAAGGTTCGCAGATCGAGATAATATTCTTCCACCGTCTTTGCCGATCTTCCGCGTACCGTCCCCTCGTATCCGAGAAATTCCTTGAGGAGCGCCGGCGCATCGTCGAGCCATTCGTTTTTCATCCGATCCGCCTCCTTTCCGATCTTTTTTTTAT
>CACZON010000213.1 GCA_902782805.1 Oscillospiraceae bacterium | reverse complement strand
GCGCAGGGCACAGCAGCTCCATGCCGGGCATCGCACCTGCTCCGATCACCGGAGAACCCTTCGTGTGCCGACCGCAGGTCCAAAGGGCAGAAAGGTTGCTCCTATCTCAGCACCTCCTGCCGTGCGGCGCATGTACTCCTATCTGCGGAGAACCCTGCGAAGTGAAAAAACACTTGTATTTTCGGGAGAAAAAAGATAAAATAGGAATGATACGATAATACCCGGCAAAAAGGAGATTTCAAAGATGAGCCTGCTGACCCAAGCGCCGAAAGGGACCCAGGATATCCTGCCCGGCCAGAGCGAAAAATGGCAGATGATCGAATCCGTACTGCGCGACGAAGCCTCTCTGCGCGGTTTTTCCGAGATCCGCACCCCGGTTTTCGAGCACACGGAGCTGTTTTCGCGCAGCGTCGGTGAGACGACCGACGTCGTTCAAAAAGAGATGTACACCTTCCTCGACAAAGGCGGCCGTTCGGTCACCCTGCGTCCGGAGGGAACCGCCGGCGCGATCCGCGCCGTCCTCGAGCATTCGCTCGACAATGCCGCCCTGCCGGTGAAAATCTCCTATATCACCTCCTGCTACCGCTACGAAAAGCCCCAGGCGGGAAGATACCGCGAATTCCATCAGTTCGGCGTCGAGATGATCGGCACCAACGAACCCGCGGCGGACGCGGAGATCATCTGTCTTGCCGATTCGATCTTCCGCCGGCTCGGCGTCCGGAATCTTTCGCTCGAGATCAATTCGATCGGCTGCCCGACCTGCCGCAGGGAATACTCCCAGGCGCTGCGGGAATACTTCCGCGCGCACTACGACGAGCTCTGCGAAACCTGCCGCGGCCGGCTCGAGAAAAACCCGATGCGGATTCTCGACTGCAAAAGCCCGGTCTGCTCGGCCATCGCGAAAGGCGCGCCGAAGAACCTCGATTACCTCTGCGAAGACTGCAGGGCGCATTTCGAGGGCGTAAAGAAATACCTCGACGCGGCCGGGATCGAATACAAAATCAATCCTTCGATCGTCCGCGGCCTCGATTACTATACGAACACCGTATTTGAATTCGTCTCGAACGACCTCGGCGCCCAGAGCACCGTCTGCGGCGGCGGGCGCTACAACGGCCTGTGCGAAGAAATGGGCGGAAAATCCCTCCCGGCGCTCGGCTTCGGCCTCGGCCTCGAGCGGCTGCTGCTGATCCTCGAAGCGCAGGGGATCGAGCTGCCCGGAAAGCGCGAAACCGAGCTGTATATCGCCTCGATCGGCGAGGCGGCGTCGCTTGCGGCCTTCCGGCTCAAAAACGCGCTGCAGGAATGCGGCGTCGCGGCGCAATGCGACCTTTCCGGCCGCGGCCTCAAAGCCCAGATGAAATACGCCGATAAGCTCGGCGCGGCCTTTACGCTCGTCCTCGGCGACGATGAGATCGCCGCCGGAAAAGGCGAGCTCAAAAATATGAAGACCGGCGAAAAGACCGGGATTTCGCTCGGAGAGACGTTTACCTCCGAGTTCGCGGCTGCTTCTTCCGGCAGAATACTGTAAAAACAGACCACCCACAAATCAAAGAAAGCAGGAACATGAACATGACTCAATCCCGTACCCATACCTGCGGAGAGCTGCGGCTTTCCGACGCAGGCAAAAAAGTGACCATTGCCGGCTGGTTGGAGAACGTCCGCGAGGTCGGCAGCAATTTCGCGTTCGTCGTGATCCGCGATTTCTACGGCACGACCCAGGTCGTTGTAGAGGACGCGGCCGTTATGGAAACGGTCAAATCGATCAATAAGGAGAGCACGGTTTCCGTGACCGGCGTCGTTCGCGAGCGCAGCAGCAAAAACCCGAAGCTCCCGACCGGCGAGATCGAAATCGTCCCCGAAAAGATCACGGTCCTCGGCAGATGCCGCTACAACGAGCTTCCGTTTGAGATCAACCGCAGCCGCGAGGCCGACGAAACCCAGCGCCTGCGTTACCGCTACCTCGACCTGCGCAATCCCGCGGTCAAGAACAATATCATTCTGCGCTGCAGCGTCGTCGCCGCCCTGCGCGCCGCGATGACCGAACACGGCTTTTTGGAGATCACTACCCCGATCCTCACGGCGTCCTCGCCTGAAGGCGCGCGCGACTACCTCGTTCCGGCGCGCAAGCATCCGGGAAAATTCTACGCGCTGCCCCAGGCGCCGCAGCAGTTCAAGCAGCTTTTGATGACGGCGGGCTTCGACCGCTATTTCCAGATCGCGCCCTGCTTCCGCGATGAAGACGCGCGCGGCGACCGCTCGCCCGGCGAATTCTATCAGCTCGATATGGAGATGGCCTTCGCCTCGCAGGAGGACGTTTTCGCGGTCCTCGAAGACGTGCTCCCGCCGATCTTCGCAAAATACGGCACCTACAACGTTGCTTCTTCGGCGCCGTTTACCCGCATCCCCTACCGCGAGGCGCTCGAGTCCTTCGGCTCCGATAAGCCCGATCTGCGGATCGATCTGCGCGCGAAAGACGTTTCCGAGCTCTTTGCCGAGAGCGAATTCGAACCCCTGCGCGGCAAAACCGTAAAGGCAGTCGCGATCTCGGACTGCGCCCTTACGCGCAAACAGATTGAAAAGCTTCTCTCTGACTGCGAGGTACAGAGCGGCTCGAAGGGATACTGGTTCAAAGTGGACGAAACCGGCGCGCTTGCGGGCGGCATCGCGAAATTCCTCGCGGAGAAAAAGGACCGCCTCTCAGAGCTCCTGCCGCTTGCGCCGAATACCGTCGTAGCCGTAGCGGGCGGCGAGAGCGCCGTAAAATCCGCCGGCGTAATGATCAAGACCTTCGGCGCGGCATGCCCGGGCCATATGGACAAAGAACGCTACGAATTCTGCTGGATCGTCGATTTCCCGATGTACGAGATCGGCGAGGAATCCGGCGAGCT
>CACZON010000212.1 GCA_902782805.1 Oscillospiraceae bacterium | reverse complement strand
GTTGGCGATCAGCCTTCCGAGCTTCGAATCCCGGCATTTTTCGTATTCCGCAAGAGCATCCTCATACGTAAGCTTCAGCGTGGAAATATGATAGATATTGATTTCGTCCTCGGTCATCCGGGTATTCCCGAAGGAAGTTGCTCTGCAGAGATAGTAATGATTGAGATTATGGCGGTGGATCAGATTGTAATAATCGCTGACCGTTCCGATTCTGCAGAGGATCTCCACCTGCGCGCCGAGCTCCTCCTGAAGCTCCCGGCGGATCGCCGAATCGAAATCCTCCCCCGGTTCCACACCGCCGCCGGAGGTTTCGATCACCGTCGCTTTTCCGAACACGTCGTTGCGCCGCGCACGGCAAAAATAGAAGAAGCCATTGCCGTCGGTCACAACCGCCCGGACGATCTGCCGGTCGTGATCGGTATACGTAAACGACCATTCTCCATCGTTCAGAGCAAGCTGAAGCTCCTCCCGGTTTTTCTCCATCTGTTTCTCCCCGTCCTTTGGAATTCTCATGAATAAATGCGTTTCATCCTCCCGCGCAACGTATGCGCCGCAGCGAAGGATGACTTTCTGCGAAGCGACATTGTCTTTTCGGACGCGAAGAAAGATCTCGTCTTCCGGAACGATCTTCTTCGCGAGTTCAACGGTTCGCTTCAATCCTGCCGTTCCGTATCCTCTTGCGCGCAGATCCTTTCGGATGCTGTAGCCGATATGACCGGCGCCCTGACGCAGCGCCTCGGTCAGAAAATGGCGGATCCGAAATTCCCCGACGAGCGTATCTCCGTCCCAGAGGTAATAGCGCGTTTCCGGAACGAACCAGTCCGGCATCCCGACAGGGTGTTCGCAGGAGATCAGAAACGGAAGCACCTTTTCCTTGTACTCCTCAAAAGACACGCCGCAGTAAGGATTGGTCAGACCGTTCTCATCCGCCGGCAGAGCGGCGGTATATTCCCATTGCGGGAGAACGTCGCGCCGGTTGATTTTTCTCAGTTCCAGATTGAGCGCAAACAGGTAGTCAAAGATTTTTTGGGCGTTTTCCCGCGGGGAGGATCCCGCGGTATCAACCGTGAGATCGTATCCTTCTTTCGGATACAGATATTCATAGGAAGCCTGTGCCGATCCTATGCAGCGGTCTCCCCGCCTGAGCTCTCTTTCCCTGAGGATCTCAAGCGGACAGTCGACGCGCACCGTGCAAATCGGGAAGCCACGCAATATATTTCGAAATTCGTCGTAAATGCGCCCGCTTGTAATCACGTGGTCGACAATCACTCCGGCACCCGTGCTGAGGATTTCTTTCGCCTTCCCGCACATCTCTCCGGAGATCTCGAAGACATCCTCCTCATAGATGGTCTCGTTCGGATCTGTCTTCATGAAATCGTCGATGGAAACGATTTGATAGGTTCCGAAGCGTTTTTCTTCAATCAGCTTCCTCAACGCCTTCGACAGCGTGGTTTTTCCGCTGCTTGACGGGCCGTTGAGCAGTATCGCGTATTGTTTCATAGGATATCACTCCCGCCGGACGATCTCTTTCTCATAGAAAAAGAAATCCATCCATCCGGTGTTTTCCGCGTATCGGTACTGCTTTCCCCGATACGAATAACCGGATTTCTCATACATGCGCTGCGCCGGAAGATTGCACGCAAGCGTATCGAGCCTGACCGCCTGTTTTCCGTTTCTCTTCGCCAGCGCTTCCGCTTCTTCCAAAATGATTCCGCCGAGTCCTCTTCCCTGATATTCCGGACAGACTGCGAGCATATGGAGCGTTGCAACCTGATCATCCGCAAGACGCTCCGACCAGGACACGCTTGCGTAATCCTCATCCTGATGCATCACAACCGCGACCATTCCGGCAATTTTGCCTTGATCCTCGAGGAAATACATCTCGCCGTTATCAAGATAGGCTCTGAGTGATTCGTCCGTAGGATGTTTGCCGTATTCCCAACGGGCGTACGTCCCGATCATCGGCGTGTTTTCACTTACGTCTTTGTATTTTTCTTTTACGGTTTCAAAGAGGAGCGCGGGGACCAGCTTCATTTTCTGCCTCCGTCCTTTCAGCGGACTAACGGCGCCCGGTATTCTTCGTTGATCTCACTGATCTCCTTGAGCCCCTCGATATACGGCCTGTAGAGCTCTTCGATTCGGCCGCCGCCGAGGTTGTCGCAGCCCGAGCAGAATTCACATTCCGACCCGCAGCTTCCGAAGAGCGCTTCACGGACGATTTTTTCGCGTTCTTCCTTCGTTGTATCCTTGATCAGTATCGATCTCATATTCTTCTTTCTGCAGGATAATGGATGCCCTCTGCATTTACCTCGAGCCCACCGAATCTGTTTTCGGCGGGCCCGCACATTGATTTCACGATTCGCTCAATGAAACGCCGCCCCGGTGATCAGACCATTTCGACCCGGACGACGCCGACGTCCCAGCGAAGCCAGGTCCCGTGGCGCGCTTCGTCTCCGGAGCGAACCAGATCGACGCTGTATTCGCCGTTTTCATTGAAATGCCCTTCCGTTACGGAAACAATTTCCGCATTGGTGTTCATCAAAGTCGCGTTCGCATAATGATTCGGGATCGATCCGTCGACCGGCGGGATCTTCTCAATCGTGAAGCGAACGTGTTCGCCGACGAAATAGAAGACCTTTTCGGATTCCTGGAAAATGAGCGCCCGGCCGTCGCACGGTCTTTCCTGAGGCGAAGTCATCGCCGCGCGGTCGCGGATGCGGTGGCGGAAATCGCCGGAAAGCCAATCGCCCGCAGTGTTCGGATGGAAGAGAACGCGCATCTGCCAGCCACCGTCGAATCCGGAGAGAACGATGCCGTCTTCCCCGTCCTCCTGAACCGCGCTGCGGACTCTGCCGCTGTCTTGATAATCGAAGAGGATACTCTTTACGTTGCTGAGCATCGTAAAGTTCTTCAGCGCTTCCCTGCCGCCTTCATTCGCGGTTTCAAAATCCGGATTGAGGCAGGATTCCACGCCGAAAATGTGGTAGCCGATGGCTTTCTTCTCTCCGAAGGCGTAGAACATCTGGCCGAGATTCACGCCGCGCGCGCCCGATTCCGGAACGTACAGCGGGAAGCCCTTTTCCGGATGTGCGTACGCATCGGTCACCTCGCGGTGGCGAAACAGACCTGCCTGATAGTTGTCGGGCGCGATCGTATCGATGTATTTCAGGACCGCGTAATAGATATCAAGGTTATGGATGGCAGCGCAGCCGGAAGGCCAATCGATCCCCGCAAGGTTCTGCCCCGCGCCGCGCACGCCGCCGCCCATCCAGACGTTCAGGTACATGAAGAGATCCGGATAGATCTCCTTGCCCGCTGCACAGATCTCGTCGATATAGTTGGCGATCGCGTACGCCGTAACGGCTTCCGCGCCGTAGTAGCCGAAGGTTTCCGCCCAGGCGGCGCCTTCCTTCTGTCCGTTCTCGCGCCAAACGCGCGCGAGGATGCTGTCGGGGTTTCCTTTGCAGTATTCAATCAGTTCGCCGGGGACCGCCGATTCAAAAGCGGCCTGACCGAGCGGACCGAAATCTCTTCTCGTTCCGCCCTGGATGCCTGCCTCGTTCTCGATCTGAATCGCGATGACGGTCTGCTCTTCGGCGTCGTATTCCTTGATTACGCGAACCAGTTCGCAGTAGGCTTTTTTATCCGCCTCCAGATTGGCGCGCGAATGTGCGGAAAGCTGATGGATCGGCGTGCCGTCCTTCTGCGTGCAGCGCGGGAACCGCTCCGGATCGCGTTTGACCCAGGCCGGGCAGTACTGCATGGTACCGTTTTTCCAGCTTGCGAACCAGAGGAACGAGAGCTTCAGGTTCTGCCTTCTCGCTTCGTCGATCAGACCGGTCACGAATTCTTTGTTGAAATGGCCTTCCACGGGCTCAAATCGGTCCCAGGGGATCGGCGTTGCCAGCGTATTGCCGCCGACGGCATGAATCGCATTCCAGGTCGGTCCCATTTTTTCCAATACGTAGCTGGAAGAATTGTGAGACTGTCCGCCCAAGCTCAAAAACGGTTTACCTTTAACCATAATACGGTTCAATTTACTCATTCGTCACGCCTCCTTATAAATTGTTTCTTTTGTTTCAGAATACCATTATACGATTGAAAAATCAACGGTTTTGTCTCTTTCGAAGGAATCAAATTCGCCGGGATCGCCCGTTTTTTCTTGAACTTCCGGCGGACAGATGATACACTGATAGTATCAGATATTTTTTTGGAACGGAGGCGAATTGATGTTTCGAATCAACTATACGAAGCTTACTCTGGAGCAAGTAAAATCCGCCGTGTTCGCGGGCGGAGGACCTGTGGGCGCCGGGGCGCTGTCCGGCGCGCTGACCGGCCGGGAAATCGTCCTCAGTCTCGATAACGAAGGGATCGATCCCCCTGCGCTTCGCTATCGCTTTCAGACCGCCGACAGGCTTATTCTGACCGAAAACGGCTCGAAAAGCGTTGAATGCGCCTACGGCGCGTTGGATCTCGGCGGCTGCATCCTCTTTGCCCATATGATCCCGAATACCCTGCGGGGCTATGCGGTGGTACTCGATACGAAAACCGGCAGAGCCGCTGCCGAAGAGATGTGGTTCATCGACTATCCGGGCGCCGAAGTTGACACGCGCGAAAAGCCTCTGTCGATCGAAGAGCTCGGCAAACTCGGGTTCTTCGTAAACCGCGAGGTCGAGCGTCAGATCTGGCGCGGCTGCTATTCCGAAGCCGGAAGCCCCGCCGTCGTAAGCCGTTTTTCCCGCTCTCTGCGTCTTGACAACAAAATGATCAAATGGGACGACGATCTCGGCAGAAAACGCATCTTCACCTACGTCTCCAACTATTTCTCCACCCTGGTGGAGCTCGATACGCCGGACGGCGAAGACGTTCTCTCGCTTCCCTCCGATTATTTCCAGATCGACGACAGCACCTTCTTCTACGACGTCGGAGAGGTCGAATACTCCGGACGTCTGTCCGTTGAGATTTTCGATCTGTTCACGATGAAAAAGGTCGGCGTAACAATGGGCATCGATGAAAACGACCGGTTTGAATTCCGACTCTACCGGGCAAACGGAACTTATCTCGGGCAGTATGCTACGTTCTATGATTTTGACGACCCCGGCGATCAGCCCGCCGCTTCGATGTCCGGCCGCTTCGCAGCGAAAAAAGGCATGAGAGGCACCTACCGGACCAGTGTTCTTTCCTCCCATCCCGGGCAGGATCAGATCAACGCGCTTTCCCCGAAGGTCAGGCTGTTCGACGAAGCGCAGCCAAACGGCATGATTTCCGACACGAGAATGGCATACAGCACACAATGCGCGGGAAGAAACGTTCTGTTCCGCGACGACGCCGGTTTCTTTACGGAGCTTGATTTCCGCGATGCGCAGCATCTGCGCTTCCGGACCGCGGATCGGGACTGGGCCGAGGCGGAGTACCGCGCGTACCAGCTCGATGCGGATCTCGTCTATCTCGGATTCTACATCAAGGATTCCATGCCTCCCGAGGGCATGCAGTTCGCACTGGATTTCTCCAACGGCTGCGCAACCTGCATCGATGCGAAGATCGCGGGAAAATACGAAGCGCACGACGTTATCCCCGAATATCATTTCGGATATATGGAAACCGAGGGCGTTCCGGTGCCGCGCACCCGACGCCACGGCTTTACAACGGAACTTCTCGGCCGTTCGTTTACCTGGACGTACTCGAAGGGCATTACAAGCCAGCATATCTACAACGCTCCGAACTCCTATTCCTGGACGATCTTCATGGGCGGCACGCCCGGCGCTCCTGGATACAGAGCCGGCGGCTTCGTTTGGAGCTCACCCTGCACGTACATCAAACTGCGCGACGAAGTGTACGTTATGACCTGGGTCGAGGAGAAATGGTCGGGCAATCTGAGCAGCGCGGCGATGAACCTGCGCATCATGCACGACTGCGGTTTCATCCTCAGCACCTCGCACGATTGCTCAACGCTCGATTTCACCATGCTCAGCGCTTATGCGCGCGACGCCGGAAAATGCGATCTTTCCGGCATCTATACGCTCAAGCGGCTCGACTGAAACAGCTTTACGGCAAAAAGCAAGGCGGAGGGTTCGCTTTGAACCTTCCGCCTTTTTCCGTCTTTTTTTGTTTCGATTCGTGCTTAATCCTTTTTTTGCGCAAAAAGCCAATCGCAGATCTCCGGGCTGTTCAGCGTCGGGATCCATCCGCAGTGGCTCAGTCTGCCGTAGAGGCCGTAGGACATCATCTGTTCCTCCGTAAACACCGTACAGCGGACGTTTTCGTTGTGAAGCGTCTCCCTGAGGTACTGATACGCTTTTTTCAGATAGGGCGACTCGCCGGTGAAATCGTTGATGCCGATGCACATCCAGATGGGAAGATCGGTCAGCGGCGAAAGATCCGGCGTATATTTTTCCCAGAACAGCATCGAAATCACACCTGCGAGCAGATCCCTGTTCTCGCAGGCGAACCGGAGAGTCACCTGATACGGGGCGAGGCCAGCGGCATAGATCCGCTTCGGATCCGCCTTCTTTTCCGCGATCAGGCGGTCGATGATCTTCCGGACCTCCCTGAGTTCGTCGTCCGACCAGTCCTGTGTCATCTGAGGACCGAGAACGATGCATTTGTATTTTGCCTGGGAATCGGGTTCTCCCCACTTCGTAATCACGCGGAAGCTTACCATATGCTTGTAGTTATCCGTTCCGCGTTCTCCGCTTCCGTGAAAAGCGACTACCAAAGGAAGCGGCCCGTCGCTTTCCGGAACAAGCAGCCGGTAGGCCATTCCGCTCTCCGTGGTCAGCGCCTCGAAATCATCCACGACCGCTACGTTCATCTTCGTGACGTCGGCTTTCGAAAAACACAACTTCTCCGCGCCCAGAGTAAGCTCTCCTCTGAACGTATCGCCGTATAAAAACGGATCCACCCAAACCGTTAAGGCGCCTCCCTCCCGCTGCGTCCGTACGGCTCCGAAGCTTTCGTGACCGGCGGCAGGATGCTTTGCCGTATTGTAAAAGCGGAAACTTCCGGGATTCACGGCGGAAAGATCCGTCCCGGGTGAAAAGCGCAGTACAAAGGAAGCTGCGTACTGGCCGAAATCTTTGACGCAGGTGTTTGCGGTCAGGCTGAGAAGCGTGCTGTTCATTCGTAGTACCTCCGAAGTATTTTACGGGATTTCAAAGCTTGCGGATCGGGAAATACAGATAATCCGTTCCCGTGATCGGATCGGTAAAATCGTGAACGGCGCCGGCAAGCGTATTCCCGTTCTCCCGAAGATACGCGAGCATCTTCGGGAACGTATCGGGACCTTCGACCTGCACGCGCAGATATTCATACCCGGGAACGATCCATTTGGTCCATCCCTGCGGCGCCTGTGCGTCGTCTGCGCATTCCGCTCCGGCAAGGTAGAGTCCGAGGCTGAAATCATCCCAGGGTGCAAAGGAGCGGGAAAAATCGCTCATTGCGCCCCAGATACCGACAAGATTTCCGTTTTCGTCTTTCTTCGCAAGCGCAGCGATTTCGGAAAAATGCGCGTTCGCATCCGCCCAGAGTTTCCGGATAAAACCTTCGCCGTCCGAAGTGGAGCCTTCTTTTCCGATCACGACAAACGATTCTTTTTTGATCAATTCAACGTTCATAGCTGCCTCCGGCAGTATTCAAAAAGCAACTTCTTTAAGGGTTCCTCAAATAAAGTTCACTTTCGTATAATCTCTCGGTTTTGCTTCCGGCTCTTCATCCGGTACTCCGACCGTGATTCCGAACAGCAGGCGGCATCCCTGCGGCAGATTCAGCTCGTCGACGAACGCTTTTCCTTCTTCCGTTTCAAGGTAAGCGATGATCCCGCCGAGATAGCAGGTGCCGAGGCCGATGGAATGCGCCGTCAGAACCATATTCTCCGCGAGGAAGCAGGCGTTGTCGCGCGGGCCGTCGGCCGAAATGAACAGAACGACCGGCGCGCCGAAGCTGACGCTGAAATTCGGAGCGGAGAATCGTTCTTTCATCCTTTCGGGAAGGTTCCCGTTTTTCTGCATCATCTCGGCGAAGCTCTTTGAAAGCCGCGCGATATAGTCCGGATTCTTTACGACGGTGACGTGCCAGTTCTGGCAGTTGCTTCCGCTCGGGGCGAGGAAACCGCATTCCAGAATCGTGGAAAGCTGTTCCTCCGTAACCGGTTCCGCTTTGTATTTACGGATACTTCTTCTTTTCGAAATGACTTCCGTTACCTGATTACTGATCATTGCAGAATCCTCCTCTTCCTTTTTTCAGTGAATTTCTTCTTTGAAGAATGCTCTCAGAGCATCCGTCATTTCGTTTAAATGTCTGGTAAAGCAGTGGTCGTCTCCGCAAACGGTAACGAGCTTCGCGTTTTTATAAAGCTTCTGCGCTTTGAGCGCGTAGGAATACGGAACGGCTTCGTCATCGTCTCCGTGGATGATCAGAACCGGACCTTCGTATCGCGCGATCTCGTCCTCAACGTGGATCGTCTGCGCAACGCGGACGTAGTCGCCGGAGAGCTCTCGTCCTCCGGATCCGAGCACATCGGGGATATGCTTCGGGTCAAAGCCGGCGCCGAGCACGGTCCCTTTCCGCGCCGCCTCCGGGATCATCCAGGCCGGCGAAAGCGGGATGATCGCCTTGAAATCGTCCGCGCACATTCCTCCGACCAGCATGGTCAGCAATCCGCCCTGCGAATGACCGCAGAGATACAGATCCGTTACGAAATCGAGCGATTTTGCGTAACGTACGGCCGCGAGCGCGTTCGTCACCCATTTGTAGAGCGTATGGTCTCTGAACGTACCGCCGCTTTTGCCGTGGCCATACATTACGACGCGCAGCACGGAAACGCCGGTTTCAACCATCGCGTCCTTCGCCGCGACGATGTGATCCTCCTCCATATGGCCCGTAAAGCCGTGGATCAGAATGCAGAGAGGTCCCCTCTGCGCGCCTTCGGGGCGGTCCAGCTTCGCGTGAAGCCGGATCCCGTCGCTGTCAAGATAGAATTCTTTCATGATTTTCTCCCCCATTTCCTGCTTTCAGTCAGATCCGTTTTTCTCGGGTCGGGATTCCGTTCGGATGATCCGGGCCGCAAATCCGGAATATAGCTGCAGCACTGGCGCATCTCTTCCTCCCGATACCTTACCGTGATCGTTTTGTACCACGCGGCGCCGCGCATTC
>CACZON010000211.1 GCA_902782805.1 Oscillospiraceae bacterium | reverse complement strand
TGGACGGTGCTTTCCTGCGTAAGACGCCTCGAGGCGTAATCGACGCCCTCGCGGAACACCGTCAGGATCGTGCCCTCCGTCGGATCGGAAACCGCCCCATAGGCTTCGCGCACGCCGGCGGAAAACGCTTCGCAGAGATCGCGGATATCGGCGTCCTCCTCCCCGGCGAGACCCTGGGCGATCCCCGCGAAAAAGCGCGAGAGGATCACGCCGGAATTGCCGCGCGCGCCGAGGAGCATCCCCTTTGCCGCCCGGGAAGAAACCTGCGAAAGAGACGTTTCTCCGCCGGAAAGCTCCTGGGCGCCGGCGCTGATCGTCATGAACATATTGTCGCCGGTGTCGCCGTCCGGGATCGGAAAGACGTTGAGGTCGTTGACCGCCTGGCGGTGACGCTCCAGATTCACGGCGCCCTGGCGCAGCATATTTGCAAATAGGACACCGTCGATTCGTTCTGTTGCCATTCTGACTCCCCTTTTTTGTTCTACAGAAAAAGCCGCCGACGCGAAGGCGCATAAAGCTCCTCCGCAGCAGCGCATTTTAAGCATTTTGATGCAATCTTTCGATTTCTTGACTTTTGCCACACATGTATATTATAATGAGTGGCAACAGAAAAAGAAAGCTCCCGAAAGCCCTCTTTTTCCCTATTATGCCACACGTTCCAACCTTTTTGTGGCTTATTCCACATTATCCGAAAAAATTGTCGATTAGGGAGGCACCCCGATGGAAACCGTTCAAAAGACGCTCGACCGGCGGATCCTGCGGACGAAGCGCGCGATCCGCAACGCTTTTGCAAAGCTGCTCTCGGAAAAACCCATCAACGATATTACGATCCGGGATATCACGGATCTTGCAGAAATCAACCGGAAGACCTTTTATAATTATTATAAAGGGATCTATGAGCTGATCGATGAAATCGAAAACGGCGTTGTCGAGCAGTTCGAAGCGCTGCTCAACGAAAAGGATTTCCGCGAAAGCATGGAGGATCCTTACGACGTGCTGTTTAAGCTGACCGGCGTGCTCCATTCCGATCCGGAATTTTACAGCCACTTTTTCACGATCGGCGCCAACAGCAACCTGATTCTCAAGATCGTTTCCATGCTCAAGGAAAAGACGAAGGCCGCTCTGTTCTCCCAGATCGAAAACTCCCCGGAGGAAATCGATCTCGCGCTGGAATACGTCTTTTCCGGCATGTTCGCCGTTTTCCGAAACTGGTTCAGCTCGGGGCAGCGGCAGTCGGTCGAGGAAATCTCCCAGACGATCAGCACCATCTGTTTTCAGGGAATCAACGGCATCATCCGTTACCGATAAAGAAACGCACAAAAAGGCGGGAAGCAAATCTGCTTCCCGCCTTTTTGCGTGAAAGAAACCGAAAGAAAGAAGCGCTCTTCTTTCAGCTGGCGTTCTTCATATTGAGCCGCAGCTTATCGGAAATCATTGCCACGAACTCCGAATTCGTAGGCTTGCCGCGCGTCTGATGGATCGTATAGCCGAAATAGGAATTGAGCACCTCCACGTCGCCGCGATCCCAGGCGACCTCGATCGCGTGGCGGATCGCCCGCTCCACGCGCGAGCTGGTCGTACCGTAGCGTTCGGCGACGCTCGGATAGAGCTTTTTCGTGATCGCGTTGATGATCTCCGGCGTGGTAACCGCCATCATGATCGCATCGCGCAGGTACTGATATCCCTTGATATGCGCCGGAACGCCGATCTGATGAAGAATCTCCGTGATCCGGATTTTCAGCGTCAGCGCTTCGTCGAGATCCTGCAGCCGGCGGATATCGACCCCGCAGAAATCGATCACGCGCTCCAAAAGCTCCTGCGCCTTGAGCGGCCGGATCGCAAAATAGGAAGCGCCGGCAGCCATCACCTCGCGTTCGATCATACTGTTGCTGATATTGGATATCACAACGAACGCCGGCATCTTCTGCATCGATTTCGATTTTACCGAGTTGATTACGCCGATCGCGTCGAGGTTCGGCATAAAAACGTCCATCAGAACGACGTCCGGCTTCAGGGTCAGGATCCGCTCGCAGAGGGCGGCGCCGTCCTTTGCGATCCGCGAAACGAGAAATCCTTTTTGCGCAAAGAGCGAATCTTCCTTCAATTCGTCACAATCCGTTGCGATCATGAGTTTATACTGTTCTTTCATCTTTGGCCTCCATCTTTTTCTTTGATTATCCAAATTATAGCATATTTGTCAATTTTTAGCAATCCTATTTTTCGGATTTTTTCAGAAAAAGATGCGGATTCATTGAAAAAACGCCGGAATTTTCCGTTGGAGGCGACTGCTTTCGACTTTCTTTTTGAATTTGTATTTAACCGTTTGCAAAAGGGAATTCTTTTCTTTTTTTATATAACATGATATAATGAGTTTATCAAAAAATCGGACGAACTTTGCATATGCGCAGGAAAGGAGGAGCATCTTTGAAAAAAATCACCGTAGGCATTCTCGCCCACGTCGACGCCGGAAAGACGACGCTTTCCGAAGCCATGCTCTACCTCTCCGGAGCGATCCGCAAATACGGACGCGTCGACCATAAAGACACTTTCCTCGATACGAATGCGCTTGAGAAGGAACGCGGGATCACGATCTTCTCGAAACAGGCCTCCTTCACCTTCGGCGACACGCAGATCACGCTGCTCGATACGCCCGGCCACGTCGATTTTTCCGCGGAGACGGAACGCACGCTCCAGGTCCTCGATTACGCGATCCTCGTGATCAACGGAACCGACGGCATCCAGAGCCATACCCAGACGCTCTGGCGGCTGCTCGCCTATTATCGTGTGCCGACGTTTCTCTTTATCAATAAAACCGATCTGCAAAACTGCGATCCGGCCGCCGTTCTCCGGGAGCTTCAGTCTTCGTTCGGCGACCGGTGCCTGCCTTTCTCCGATTCGCTCGAAACGCTTTACGAGCAGATCGCCGTTTCCGACGAAGCCGCGCTTTCGGAGTATCTCGAGCATGAATCGCTCTCCGCCGCTGCCATTTCCCGCCTGATTGCGCAGCGGAAGCTCTTCCCCTGCTATTTCGGCTCCGCGCTGCGGCTGCAGGGCGTTGAGGAATTCCTGCAAGGTGTTTCCCTTTACACAACCGCTCGCGTCTATCCCGCGCAGTTTGCCGCGAAGGTATACAAGATATCCTTCGATCCCCAGGGAACACGCTTGACGCACCTGAAAATCACAGGCGGCTCCATCAAAGTAAAGGACCTGCTCCGCCATTCGCCGAACGGCGAAAACACCGAAGAGAACATCGATCAGATCCGCATCTATGCCGGCGCAAAATACGATGTTATAAGCGAAGCGGCCGCCGGCGAGATCTGCTGCGTGACCGGCCCGGAGAGAACTTTCCCCGGCGAAGGTCTCGGTGCCGAGCGCACCTCGTTTACGGCACAGCTCGTACCGGTACTGTCCTGCAAGATTCTGCCGCCCGCGGACGTCAACGTTCACGAGCTCTATACGAAGCTTTCCCAGATCGCCCAGGAGGATCCGCAGCTTCATATCGTCTGGGACGACGCGCTGCACGAAATTCACCTCCACCCGATGGGCGACATTCAGCTCGAGATCCTGCAGAAGCGGATTCTCGAACGCTTCGGCATCGAAATATCCTACGGCGAGGAAAACATACTTTATAAGGAAACGATCCTCGATCCCGTGGAAGGCATGGGCCATTTTGAACCGCTTCGGCATTACGCGGAGGTGCATCTCCTGCTCGAGCCGGGAGAGCGCGGCAGCGGGCTGCGCTTTGCCACCGCCTGCAGCGAGGATTTTCTCGACCGCAACTGGCAGCGGCTGATCCTGACCCATCTGCGGGAAAAAGAACACGTCGGGCCGCTGACCGGTTCGCCGATCACCGACCTCAAAATCACGCTCGTTTCCGGAAGAGCGCACCTCAAACACACCGAAGGCGGCGATTTCCGCGAAGCGACCTACCGAGCGGTGCGCCACGGCCTGCGCTCGACCCGCGCGCTGCTGCTGGAGCCCTATTACGAATTTCTTCTGGAAATCCCGGCGGAACGGTTGGGGCGCGCAGTCTCGGATCTTCAGGCGATGGGCGCTTCCTTCAAAACCGAATACCGCGACGACGGCTCGCCGTATCTTACGGGAAAAGCGCCGGTTTCACGTATGCGCGGATACCAGAAGACGCTTCGCGCCGCAACAGGCGCAGCCGCTTCGCTTTCGCTGCGCTTCGGCGGCTATGACGAATGCCTCGACGCCGAAGAGGTTATCCGGAAAATCGGTTATGATCCGGATCGCGATCTCAGCAACACCGCGGATTCCGTCTTCTGTTCCCACGGCGCCGGATTTATCGTAAAATGGGACGAAGCGAAAAAATACATGCACCTCGAATCGCTCAAAAAGCGCGCCGAGCACCGGGAAACGCTCGCCCGATTCAAAGAAAACAGCTCCGCCGCCGAACAGGACAAGGAGCTGATGCGGATTTTTGAGAACACCTACGGGCCGATCGACCGCAAACGCTTCCTTCCGCAGGAAACGGTCGCCGTCCACGAAGAAAACCGCCGCGTTGCTCAGGTGCCCGAGCTGCCTGCGGAATTTCTGCTGGTCGAC
>CACZON010000210.1 GCA_902782805.1 Oscillospiraceae bacterium | reverse complement strand
CACTTGATACAGAGGCATCCTCTACCTTGGAAAGGGCATCGAGGGAGCCGAGGAAGCCGCCGTTGATCTTCAGGACTGAAGCGATGATGGCGACAATGCCGATCAGCATGATAATGCCCTGTATGAAATCATTGATCGCGGTTGCCATATAGCCGCCGGCGATCACGTAAATTCCGGTCAGGATCGCCATTAAGATGATGCAGACGGAATAATCGATCGAGAACGCCATGGAGAAGAGGCGCGAAAGTCCGTTGTAAAGCGAAGCGGTATAGGGGATCAGGAAAACGAAGATGATCACGGAAGCGCCGATTTTCAGCGCTTTCGAATCGAAGCGGCGGCCGAAAAATTCCGGCATCGTTGAAGAGGAAAGATGCTGCGTCATAACGCGCGTGCGTCTTCCGAGCACCGCCCAGGCGAGCAGCGAACCGATAAAGGCGTTGCCCAGGCCGATCCAGGTGGCGGCGATTCCGTATTTCCAACCGAACTGTCCGGCATAGCCGACGAAGATAACCGCGGAAAAATACGAGGTTCCGTAGGCGAAGGCAGTCAGCCAGGGGCCAACGCTTCTTCCGCCAAGAACGAAACCGTTGACGTCGGTTGCGTTGCGGCGGCAGTAGATGCCGACCGCGATCATAGCGCCGAAGAAGACGACGAGCATCAGAATTTTAATTACCATGGGAAACAGCTCCTTTTTGCCGGCTTCTTTCTTTTTCCGTGTGCAAAAAACAAATGGAAAACGAAAACCGAAGAATTCGTCTGACCGCATACGATCATATGATTCGCGATCAAACATATTATAGATGAATATCTCATATCTTCGCTGGAAAGTCAAGAAACGGAGCAGGGGAGAGCATTCAACAATAATAATCGGAAGAAGAAAACGCATAAAAATCTTTAATTCTGCAAAAATGCCCGGAACCGACTTTTTATGATATAATTATGATAATTTTCGGGAAGTTTACCGGTTTTTCGTAGTTTTGTCCAAAAAACAGACCTCTTTTTCCGGCGTTTCCTTTTCCATAAATGATTTCGCGCGTTTTCAATTCGTTCATAAATTGATTTTATATGAGAAAATATCTTGATTTTTAATCGTCTCTGTGGTAAAATTCAAAGGTGCTTTAGGTATTATACATTTATATTTGTATAATACAATTGTTCAGTCAGATTATTAAGCGTATGATCAAAACGTACGTATTAATAAAAATTTTTATTGGAGGAACAAAAACCATGAGCAAGAAAATTAAAAAAGTTCTGGCTCTCGCTCTCGCGCTTGTAATGGTTCTTGCACTCTCCGCTTGCTCCAAGACGGAAACGCCTTCCAGCAGCGAACCCGCAAGCTCCACGCAGCCGTCCAGCTCCGAACCCGCTCCTTCGAGCGAGCCTGAGCCCTCGAGCGAGCCGGAACCCGTAGAACCGGATAATCGTCTTGCGGCTGAGGCGTATGAATACGACCCCACCAATTATTATGATGAATCCGATGCGATCTACGACGAACTCCTCGGTGAGTATTATGATTACTACCAGGCGGCTTTCGATGCGAAGAACAACTCCGAGCGCTGGGCGCTCCAGGCGATCGCAGAAGCGAAGCTCCTCGGCTCTGCCATCATGATCCCCACCACGACCCAGGGCGGTAACTACGCGATTACCCGCGTTGTTCCGAGAACTGCCAACACCACCCTCTGGGGCAACGACTCCGACCGTTTCCATCAGATCCTTGTTGCGACCGAATTCCTTACTCCGGAAATGCGCAATGAGATCCGTGCGAAATGGAATGAGCTCGCCGGCACCGGCACGTTCGAAGAATGGGTTAAGGGCTATATGACCGAGAAGGGTTACACCCTCAAGGATAACTACACCCTCGGTTATACCGCCGACCCGAAGACCTGGGACGGTCTGAACACCTACCGCAGCGCCGACTCCGAAGCAATCGTCAACACCGTTGACGGTCTTCTTGAGTACGACATCGAAAACGTTCAGCAGCCCGCGCTCGCTACTTCCTACGAAGTATCCGAAGACGGTCTGACCTACACCTTCAAGATCCGTGAAGGCGTGATCTGGACGGATTCTCAGGGCCGTAAAGTTGCCGACGTCAAGGCGGACGACTGGGTAGCCGGTATGCAGCATCTGCTCGAAGCTGGCGGCGGCCTCGAAGGTCTCGCAGCGAACGACGGCGTTAAGATCAAGAACGCTCAGGCATACATCGACGGCGAAGTTACCGATTTCGCGGAAGTCGGCGTAAAAGCTGTAGACGAATACACCCTTGAATACACCCTCGAAGAGAAGTGCCCGTTCTTCCTTTCGCTGCTCGGTTACAACGTATTCTTCCCGATGAGCCGTGATTACTACGTCTCCCAGGGAGGTAAGTTCGGCGACGAATACAACGCGGAAGACGAAGCTTATCTCTACGGTATGGATCCTGACCATATCGCTTACAATGGTCCGTATCTCGTAACCAACGCGACCGAAGCAAACCAGATCGTTTTCGACGCGAACCCGAACTATTGGAACGCCGATAAGATCAACTGCAAGAAGATCACCTGGCTGTTCAACGACGGCTCCGATGACCTCAAGGCTTACAACGACGCGATTGCCGGCACGATCGACGGCTGCGGCCTCAACACCGCTGCTGCCGAAGCTGCGAAAGCGGACGGCAATTTCGAGAAGTATGCTTACGTATCCGATACGAACGCTACTTCCTACATGGCGTTCTTCAACGTCAACCGTAATCAGTATGTAAACTACACCGACCCGTCCGTTGGCGTATCCACCAAGACGATGGACGAAGCTACCCGCTACAACGCTGCGATGCAGAACATCCACTTCCGCCGCGCGATGGCCGCTTCTCTCGACCGTGGTTCCTACAACGCACAGTCCGTTGGTGAAGAACTCAAGTTCAACAACCTCCGTAACTCCTACGTTCCGGCGAACTTCGTAGCTCTTGAAGAAGACGTAACCGTTGACATCAACGGCACCGCCACCACCTTCAAGGCCGGCACGCTTTACGGTGAAATCCTGCAGGCTCAGCTCGACGCTGACGGCGTTAAGTTCCTTGTTTATGATCCGAAGGCTGACAACGGCCTCGGCTCCGGCGACGGATACGACGGATGGTACAATCCTGAGTATGCGAAGGCAGAGCTCGCGATCGCGATCGAAGAGCTTGCTGCACAAGGCATTGAAATCAGCGCTGACAACAAGATCGTCATGGAAATCCCGTACGCTGGCAACAGCCAGCTCAGAACGAACAGAGCGAACGTCTTTAAGCAGAGCTTCGAGAACACCCTCGGTGTTGTTGAAGTACGCCTGCTCGACTGCGGCGATACCGCTGGTTGGCTCGACGCCGGTTACTATCCGGATTACGGCTATCAGATGAACGCCGACCTCATGGACGTTTCCGGTTGGGGTCCTGACTACGGCGATCCTCAGACTTATCTTGCTACCATGACCCCGGCTCCCGGCGGAATGGTTAAGTCCTGCGGTATCTATTAATCAGAACGGTTAAAAGATTACCGATTCAGTAAACGCAATAAATAGGGAGGACGGGCATACTGCCCGTTCTCCCTAAACTGCATTTTTCCGCCCCCGTTTTTTACCGATAAAACCGAGGGCTTTTTTTAGGGGAAGAAACGGTACTGCCGGATTTTTACCGGCGGTGAAGGTACGAATGATTCAAACGGGATATTCTACATAAGATCTGAGTGATGAATTTATGACGAAATACGTTTTAAGGCGATTCCTCCACGCATTGATTTCCGTCGTGATCGTGGTGGCGATCGTTATGCTGATGATCTATTCGATGCTCGATCGCAAGCTGATTTTTGCGAACGATCCGATGTATACGAAGATGTCGAACAATCAGCAGGTAGTCTATAAATACCGAAAATGGCAGGACTACGGATACGTTTATTATTTCACCTATGCGGATTACCTCTCCGGTCTCATGCAAAGCGGAGAGATCGACGAGGAAACGTATAAGAAAGCGGCTACAATCGCCAGAAAAGCCGATAAGGATTCGGATCTTTTCAAGGAGTACGCCGCAAAATTTGAACAATACTGCGCCGAAAACGGCTATACGACGCAGCGTCTCGACGCGATCGTCAACCGAAACAAGATCGCATCGGGAGGTCAGCCGCAATACTTTGCCTATAAGGACAGGCCTTTGTGGCAGAGACTTGTCAACTACTTTACGGGTATAATCAAAGTAGATAATATTCATGCCGTCAAGGAGGACGTGGGAGAGCGCGGATTGACCTTTACGCTCCACGATCCCGTCTACGGCGGCAAAAAGTTCTCGCCGGCAATTATCGGCAACGGGACGAAGAATAAATATCTGCTTTATTGCGATAACGAATTCCCCTTTATTCATCAGAACCTCGTTTCGATCAATCTCGGCGTTTCCTATTCCATCAACCAAGGCATCGAGATTACGACGACGATGACAAAATCGCAGGGCTCTTACGTCCTGCGGGAGATCACTTATCCGACCGGCCTGACGGAATTGTCGGCGGACGATCTCCATTCCGCCGTTTATCAGCCGGGTTCCCGTGAGCTGAACGTCGTAGCGGCGGAACGCTTTACAGACGATTACACCTCCGTTCAGACGGTCAAGAGCGGCCTTTCAAAGATGGGCTATTCCTTTACGATCGGCATCATCGCAACGCTTCTTGCGTATCTGCTGGCGATTCCGCTGGGCATCTGGATGGCCCTCAAGAAAGAGAAACTCGTAGACCGGATCGGTACCGCGTACATCGTCTTCATCATGGCGGTGCCTTCCGTTGCCTATATCCTGATCTTTAAGGCGATCGGCGCGATGACCGGACTGCCGACGACCTTCGATATCGAATCGAAGAGCAAGCTGATGTTCATTCTTCCGATCGTTTCGCTTGCGCTGCCTTCGATCGCCGGCCTGATGCGCTGGCTGCGGCGCTTCATGATCGACCAGATGAATTCCGATTACGTCAAGTTCGCGCGTTCCGGCGGTCTTTCCGAAGGCGAGATCTTCACAAAGCATATCTTCAAGAATGCTGCGATCCCGATTATCCACGGAATTCCCGGATCGCTCCTCGGCGCGCTGACCGGCGCGTTCATCACCGAGCGTGTTTACGTCGTCCCCGGTATCGGCGGACTTCTCATTAACGCAATCGGCGCCTACGACAACGGCGTAATCGTCGGCGTAACGCTCTTCTACGGAGTGCTCTCGGTCGTCTCGATGATTCTGGGCGACGTGCTGATGGCGATGGTGGATCCGAGAATCAACTTTACTTCGAAAGCGAGGTGATCCCATGGAAAACGAACTGTTTGATCTTGAAAAATACGGCTTATCCAACGAAGAACTGTTTTCCAGAGTGGATCACAGCGAGACGGAATCCGAAAAAATCACGGCGCCGCGCTATTCCTACTGGAAAAGCGTATTCCGCGTCTTTTTCCGCAACAAAGTCAACATCATCTTGCTCTGCGTGCTGCTGATCGTACTTCTGCTGACGTACGTCTATCCGTCGCTGATCAATTACGATCCGTACGCGAACCTGATGGACGGTACAGCAAAGCACCTTACGCCCTCCGCCGCGTTCGCGCGGTTCGGCAGGAGCATCCATTGGATTTTAGGCTCCGGCGGCTCCGGTGAGCCGACCTTCGACGCCGTCTGGTACGGCGCGCGCATCTCCCTGACCCTCGCGCTGATCTGCGCCGGCATCAATATGACGATCGGCGTTCTGCTCGGCGCGGTCTGGGGCTTCTCAAAGAGACTGGATATGATCATGAACGAAGTTGTCAACATCATCGGCAACATTCCGTATACGCTCTTGATCTCCGTCCTCGTTCTCGTTCTTTCACCGAGCTTCTGGACGATGGTATTTGCGCTGACCGTTACCGGCTGGCTCTTTATCGCCTACTTTATCCGTACTCAGGTCATCATCATCCGCGACCGCGATTACAACCTCGCCTCGCGCTGCCTCGGTACGCCGATCACACGGATCGCAACGAAGAACATTCTTCCGTTCATGACCTCCGTTATCGTAACGCAGATCGCGATCGAGATCCCCTCCTATATTTCCTATGAGGTATTCCTCGCCTATATCGGAATGGGCATCAAGGATATGTCGCTCGGCCGCATCATCGGCGCGGCGCAGAGCGCGATGCTCACCCCGGGCTGGGGATACGAATTCTGGAGCCCGGTTCTCGTTTCCGCAGTTCTGACGATCGTGCTGTACGTTGTTGGCCAGAATCTGGGCGACGCGTCCGACCCGAGAACACATATGTAAGGGGGCGGAAGCATGGAAGAGAAAAAAGATCGCAAGGTATTGCTTTCCGTTAAGGACCTCGAAGTGAAGTTCCGCGTCCGCGGCAGAATCCTGACCGCCATCCGCGGGATCTCGCTCGATATCTACGAGAACGAATCGATCGCCATCGTCGGCGAATCCGGTTCCGGAAAATCCGTTTTTACCAAGACGTTTGCCGGAATGCTCGATTCCAACGGCTTTATTTCCAACGGATCTATCGTATTCAACGACCCCGAGATCGCGGATACGACCGTT
>CACZON010000209.1 GCA_902782805.1 Oscillospiraceae bacterium | reverse complement strand
GCAGCGAAGTCGAAGGATCTCTTTTTTGAGATGTTTCGACTGCGCGGCTTTGCCGCTTCGCTCAACATGACAAAGAAATCGCCTGCGTTTTTACTTCGCAGGGTTCTTTTGCGATAGGAGCAAGCTTATCTGCCCGGCAGGGAATACCGTGCCTTGCGCCTGCGTTCTGCCCTCGGGAAGCAAAAATGGGGTCCCCGAAAAGTCGAAGACTTTTTGGGGAAAGGAGGAACAAGGAAGCGCGCAGAAGGCCGGCGGTTCAGACGGCCGCGCAGAGCGGACTTTGTTCCGACGCGCCCGGCAGGGAATGCTGAGACAGGAGCAACCGTTTGCCCTCGGATCCTGCGGACGGCACAACACAGGATTCTGTGCCGATAGGAAAAACAGAAGAAGCTGTCTGCACGGTGCAGACAGCTTCCTTTTTTTGGAAACAGTACCGTTATAACGACCCCAAAAACCGCTCGATTCTTTGCAGCGCTTCGGTAATATGCTCGAGCGAATAGCAGTACGAGGCGCGCACGAAGCCTTCGCCGCCTTTGCCGAAGGCCGTCCCCGGTACGAGCGCGACCTTTTCGGCGTAGAGGAGTTTTTCGCAGAATTCCTCCGAGCTCATCTTGGTGGATTGGATCGAGGGGAACGCGTAAAACGCGCCCTTCGGCTCGCGGCAGCCGAGCCCGATTTTTCGAAACCCGTTGACGATCAGCTTCCGGCGCAGGTCGTATTCCTCCTTCATGGAGGCGACCGCCTCGTCGCAGGAGCGCATCGCTTCGATCGCCGCGTACTGCGAGGTCGTCGGCGCGCACATGATCGCAAACTGGTGGATCTTCGTGATCTGCGAGAGGATCGGAGCCGGGCCGCAGGCAAAGCCGAGGCGCCAGCCCGTCATCGAAAAGGCCTTCGAGAATCCGTTGACCACGACGCAGCGCTCCTTCATGCCCTCGATCGAGGCGATCGAAACGTGGTGCCTGCCGCCGAAAGTCAGCTCGGAATAGATTTCGTCGGAAATGACGAGAATATTTGTGTCGCGCAGAACGTCCGCGATTTTTTCGAGGTCTTCCTGTTCGAGGATCGCGCCGGTCGGGTTGCAGGGGTAGGGGAGGATCAGCGCCTTCGTCCGCGGCGTGATCAGCGCGCGCAGCGCCTCGGGCGTTACCTTGAATTCATCCTCCGCCTTCGTTTCAAGGATCACGGGGACGCCGCCGCACAGCTGCGTGATCGGCTCGTAGCAGACGTAGCTCGGCTGGGGGATGATCACCTCGTCGCCCGCCGAAAGGACCGCGCGCAGCGCCATATCGATCGCTTCGCTCCCGCCTACGGTTACGAGGATCTCGCCCTGCGGATCGTAGGAAAGCCCGTATTTTCGCCCGAGATAGGCGGCGATCTCCGCGCGCAGGGCGGCAAGGCCGGCGTTCGAAGTATACTTCGTCCGGCTCTGCTCCAGCGATTTGATCCCGGCGTTGCGGATCTGCCAGGGCGTGCGGAAATCCGGCTCGCCTACGCCGAGAGAGATCACGTCCTCCATCGTGGCGGCGATATCGAAGAACCTCCGGATGCCGGACGGCTTGATTGCGCAGACCGTCGGATTGAGGATTTTACCGTAGTCGATCATAAAAGATACGTCCCTCTGTCGTCGGTATCGGGATTGCAAAGCTCGATATCGAGCTCCTTATAGCGGCGGAGCATAAAATGGGTCGAGGTGGAAAGCACGGAATCGATCGTCGCCAGTTCCTTCGAGACGAACATCGCGACCTGCTGGAACGTTTTTCCCTTGACGATCACGCTCAGATCGTAGGCGCCGGACATCAGATAGACCGATTCCACCTCCGGGTACTTCATGATCTTTTCCGCGATCTCCTCAAAGCCGAGGCTCGCCTTCGGCGTAACCTTCAGCTCGATGATCGCCGAGACGAAGGCCGAATCGAGCTTTTCCCAGTCGATCACGGCCGTATAGCCGCGGATCAGTCCTTCTTTTTCCATCTCGCGGATCTCTTTTGCAACTTCCTCTTCGGAAAGCCCGGTCATCAGCGCGATCTGGCTGTTCTCGAGGCGCGCGTTTTTTCCGAGGATTTTCAGGATTTCAACGTTCATGGGAATTCTCCTTTCAATGAAAAAGGCCCCAAACGCCTTGGATCAAAGCGTTTAGGGCGAAATAAATCCGTGTTACCACCTAAATTCGGAAGGAGCTCCTTCCGCACTCGTTCGGCACAAACCGAAGCTGCGCCGGCTTCCGTTAACGGGGAATCCGCGCGGACCTACTTTCTGCAGGAGGGTCCTGCAGTTTCTGCCCGCGGGCTCCGGGATGGCTTCGCGTCCTCGCCGCGCGGAAGCTCTCACCGCCCGCTTCCTCTCTTTGCCGCGCGAAAAAACGCTACTCTTTCCCTTCAAAGCCTTTTTTGTGTTCAGATTAAAAAAATTATAGCATCTTTTGAAAATTTGTCAATCGTTTTTTGAAAGCGCCGCCGTAAGATCGAGCGCTTCGCGGTTCAAAACCGCGCTTTTGAGCGTATCGCCCTCGTAAATCAGCTTGAGCGAGAAGAAGGGCGCCCCGGCGCGGATCAGCCTGAGGAAGACCGTATCGCCCTCCCAGATCGGGCAGTCGAAGAGCTTCTCCGTTTCGATCCAGCACAGCTCTCCCTCGTCGCAGGGGTGCATCTCTCCCTCGAACCGGTCCGAGGTAAAAACGTGGACGTATTCCGTCTCCCAGCGGTCGGAAACGAAGGTGACGATCCCGCGGTAACGAAGCGAAAGAAGCGAAAGACCGGTTTCCTCGAGCACCTCGCGCACGATGCAGTCCTCGGGGCTTTCGCCCTCCTCAAAATGGCCGCCGACGCCGATGTATTTTCCCGCGTTGGGGTCGTTTTCCTTTTTCGTGCGGTGGATCATCAGGGTTTTCCCGTCTTTTTCAAGGTAGCAGGTCGCCGTGTTTTTCATGGTGGAAACCCTCCTTTGCGCTTCTATTATAGCAATTTGTAAATTTAAAATCAATTCTCCCGAATATCTATTTACTTTACCCCGGCGGTATTGTAAAATATAGGGTGAATAAAGAAAG